>CANQIH010000077.1 GCA_947624035.1 uncultured Oscillospiraceae bacterium
TCCGGCGGCGGCGTCACCGGCCAGGCCGGCGCCATCCGCCACGGCATCGCCCGCGCCCTGCTGCTGGTCAGCGAGGATTTCCGCGCCCCCCTGAAGGCCGCCGGTTACCTCACCCGCGACCCGCGCATGAAGGAGCGCAAGAAGTACGGCCTCAAAGCCGCCCGCCGCGCGCCCCAGTTCAGCAAGCGCTGATCACCCTGTCAATACGCCAAAAACCCGGAAACCGCAGCGGTTTCCGGGTTTTTCCGTTTGAAACGGTCTAACGCCGTTTTAACTGTTTTGTCAAAAGCAGGTTTCCCTTGACAATATGTGTTTTAGCACATATAATGTGCATGGAAGATGGTGAGCGCCAAGATGACCTTTTCCGTGGAATACTATGAGAAAGAAGATGGGACCCGGCCAGCGGAAGACTTTATACTCTCCCAAGATATAAAAATGCGGGCAAGGATATTTATGATCCTTGAATTTTTGGAAGAGATGGGGCCACAGCTTCGGGAACCATACTCGAAATCTCTTGGCGACGGCATTTTCGAGATACGCGCCAAGCAGGGTTCCGATATCAGCCGTGTTCTGTATTTTTTCATGGTAGGCCGGCGGATCATCCTGACAAACGGTTTTGTGAAAAAGACGGATAAGACCCCGCCCCCGTGAGATAGACAGGGCAAAACGCTGCCGCGCAGACTTCCAGCAGCGAGAGGAGGATTGACAGATGGGTAAAAATTTCCGTGAAACGCTTAATGAGCAGATGAAAGACCCGGCATTTCGCACGGAATGGATGGCTATGGAGCCGGAACGTCAAATCATCAAGGCCCTGATCGAAGGACGCGAAGCCAAGGATATGACCCAAAAGCAGCTATCCGAGGCGACTGGCATTCCCCAAGCTGATATAAGCAGGCTGGAAAATGGCACTGCTAACCCTTCCCTGCGCACACTAAAGCGTCTGGCGGACGGTCTGGGGATGACTCTCAATGTGGAGTTTCGTCCCAGGGCTTAAATCCTGCCCAGACGTAACGGGGCCATGAAGATACCGGACCGGCGGGCGGAGACCATGGAGAACGCGCTGGTGATCATGCTGTCCCGGTTCCCTTCCTCGCTGGTGAAGACCATAACCTGTGACAGGGGAGCGGAGTTCGCCAACTGGAGCAATATTCAGCAAGCGCTGATATCATCTGCGAATATGCCAAGACCCCGGGAACCGTTTGGTCCCCGGGGCCTTTTGTTTATGCGGCTATATCAGCCGTATCAGGAGCATGTATATGGCGGTGCCGGAGAGGATGCTGAGAAGAGAGCTGCGCCGCCAGACCTGGATGGCCACCACCGCCGCGGCGGACAGCAGCTCCGGCAGGCCGAAGGGGGCGGCGGTGAGCACTGTGTCCTTCAGGCAGTATATTACCAGCATGCCGATGATGGCCTGGGGCAGCACGTCCCCCAGGTAGGATATGTAGGCCGGGGTCCGGCGGCCCTTCCGAAAGATGAGGAAGGGAAGGAACCGCAGCAGCATGGTGACGATGGCCATGACGGCCACCAGCGCGGCGGCGTGGGTGTCGAAGCTCATCCGCCCGCCCCCTTTCCGGTGAGCCGGGGCCGCAGCAGCGTAAGCGCCAGGGTGATCACCAGCATGGCGGGGATGAGAAAGCTGTCCGCGCCGAAGATGAGAAGGCACGCGAGGCTCCCCAGCAGCCCCACCACAGCGGGGATGTGGTCACGGCTGGTGAGCCACTGCTGGGTGAAGGACGCGATGAAAAGCGCCGTCATGGAAAATTCGATGCCCTCAGTGCTGAAGGGCAGCGCCGCGCCCAGGAGGTTTCCCAGCACGCAGCCCGTCACCCAATAGCACTGGTTGAAGATGGACACCAAAAACCGGTAGAGATGGGGGTCCGCGCCCGCCGGGGCCTCCCCGTCGCACAGCAGGGAGTAGGTCTCGTCGGTGAGGCCGAAGATGAGGTAGGGCTTGTACTTCCCCGCGTCCCGGTACCGTCCGATCATGGATATGCTGTAGAAGAGGTGCCGGGCGTTGACCATGAAGGTGGTCAGCGCCGCGGTGAGGATGGAGGCCCCGCCCGCCAGCAGGCCCACGCCCACGTACTGCATGGACCCGGCGTAGATGAAGACCCCCATGGCCAGGGACCACAGCACCCCGTACCCCGCGTCCCGAAGCAGGATACCGAAGCCGATGCCCAGCACCACATAGCCCGCCATGACGGGGATGGAGGTGACGAACGCGCTTTTCACCACCCCGCCCCCGGCGGGCGCCTTGCCGTCTGTGTTCATAGGTCTTACTTCCTGCCGTCCATGGCGTACAGGGCCGCGCCGGTGAGACCGGCGTCGCTGCCCAGGGTGGCCAGGTACATCTTGGTGCCCAGGCAGGCGTGGAAGGCGTACTTGTCGAAGCTGGCCTGGACCTTGGCCCGGAAGTACTCCCCCGCCTGGGCCACGCCGCCGCCCAGGACCACTGCCTCCGGGTCGATGACGGCGCAGGCCCCGGCGATGCCCCAGCCCAGGATGTCGGTGGCCTTGTCCACCACCGCCTCCAGGGTCTTATCGCCGGCGGCGGCCCGGGTCACCACGTCGTAGCAGCTCAGGCCCGGCACGCCGGCCTGGGCGGCCAGACGGGTGATGCCCGTGGCGCTGCAATACTGCTCCAGGCAGCCGTGGTGACCGCAGGTGCAGGCCGCGGCGGCGTCGGTGGGGTCCCAGATGAGGTGGCCCAGCTCCCCGGCGGAGCCACGGGCGCCCACGTGCAGATGGCCGTCCAGCACCACGCCGGAGCCCACGCCGGTGCCCAGGGCCACGAACAGCACGCTCTCAAAGCCCTGGCCGCCGCCCAGACGCTGCTCGCCCAATGCCGCGGCGTTGGCGTCGTTCAGCACCCGGCAGGGGATGCCGGTCTTTTCCGTGAACTCCTCCGCGGGATGGCACACGCCCCAGCCCAGGTTCACGCACCGGTTCACGGTGCCGTCCGGCAGCACCGCGCCGGGCACGGCCAGCGCCGCCCCCGCGGCGGGGCCGGGCAGGGAGGCGATGATGTCGCCGATGATATTGGCGCCGCCGTTGGAGGTATCCGTGGGGACGCTCCACTTTTTGACCAGGGTCTCGCCCTCGAAAAGGCCGATCTTCACCGTGGTCCCGCCGATGTCGATGCCGTAATAGCGCTTATTTTCCATAGGTAAGTACCGCCGTCTGGGCGGGGGTGCCGGGCCCCAGCTCCAGCGTATCTCCTTCGTAGTATTTCACGTCATTGCAGAGGGACGTGTAGGCGTCCAGCTCCGCGATCACGTCGTAGCCCATGCCGCCCAGCCGGTAGTGCATGGGGAGCACCACCCGGGGCTTCAACTCATCCACCAGCTTTTTGGCCGCCGCCGCGTCGATGGTGTAGTGGCCGCCCACGGGGATGAGCAGTGCGTCCAGGCCCCGGAGGGCCTCCAGCTTTTTGCCGCTGAGCATGTGGCCCAGGTCCCCCAGGTGGGCGATGCGCAGGCCCTCGGCGGAGAGGATGTGGATGGTGTTCTTGCCCCGCAGGACGCCCAGCTTGTCGTCGTGGAAGCAGCTCACGGTCTCCACCTGGGCCGGACAGGGCTTGCCCGTCAGCGTCACCAGGGAGGCGGCGCCGTGGTCCCGGTGGCCGTGGGAGCAGTACACGGCGTCCGCCGTGAGCCGCAGGGGGGCCAGGCCCGGGACGGACCCGTCCTCGTAGGGGTCGAATACCACCGAGCCGCCCTGGGTGTAGATCTGAAAACAGCTGTGTCCGTGCCATTGGATCTTCATTTTTTGATCACCTCAAAATAAGTATACAACATTTTTCGTTTTTGTGGTATGATGAAATGAAGATACAGTATTTTTTCTCTGCGGTCAAGGGGGTGACGACATGAGCATGCTCACAGCGGCCCGCTGCCGGACCGTCCAGGCCCTGGCGCGGCTGGGCCGGCGTCTGCATCCCGCGGGGAAGCAGACGGTGGAGACCGGCGCGGGAGCGCTGTTCTCCGTGGGCCAGCTTTTGCGGGACCGGCGGCTGAAAAAGCCCATGGCCGTCCTGGGGCCGGTGCCGGCGTCCCTGCGGGCCCGGCTGCTGCGGGCCCTGGATGAGAGCGACATCGCCTATGTGGTCTGGGACGAGCTGTCCCAGCCGCCCACCACCGGCGACGCGGAGCAGATATGCCTCGCCTGGCAGAGCGGGGACTGCGACAGCTTCATCGCCCTGGGGGACGGCCCCGTGATCGACGCGGTGAAGGCCGCCGCGGCCCGGTGCGCCCGGAAGGGCCGGACCGTCATGGACATGGTGGGCCGCCGCCGGGTGGGCCGGAAGCTGCCGCCGGTGATCGCCGTCCCCACGGTGGCGGGGTCCGGCGCGGAGAGCCTGGGCACCGCCGTCGTCGCCGGGGAGCGGGGGACGCTTTTCGTCATGGAGGACGAGGTGCTGATGCCCGCCGCGGCGGTGCTGGACCCGGAGCTTCTGGCGGACGCCAGCCGGGAGCAGGTGGCGGACGCCGGGATGGACGGCCTGTGCCGGGCCATTGAGGCCTACCTGGCCGCGCCCGCCGGGGACAGAAAGACGAAAAACAGCGCCGCCCAGGCGGTGGGCCTCTTCTTGAAGGACCTGCAGCCCTGCTGGAACACCGGCGGGGACCTAAAGGCCCGGGAGGAGATGCTGTCCGCGTCCCGGATGGCGGCCCAGGCTGCCACAGCTGTGGGAGGCGGGTACGTCCGGGCCCTGTGCCGGGCGGTGCAGAACGAGTGCGGCATGGGCTTTGCCCAGGCCTGCGGCGTGCTGCTGCCGGCGGTGCTGGAGCGGTACGGCAGCAGCGCCGTCCCGGCTCTGGCGGAGCTGGCGGCGGCCTCCGGCATGGCTGCGAATGGCACCCAGGACAAACGGGCGGCGGCGCTCATCGCCGCCATTCGGGACATGGCCTTCCGCATGGGCCTGCCGGAGGCCCTGGAGGGCGTCACCGGCACCGCGGCCGCCGACATCGGGGACATGGCCGCGGCCACCGCGAACCCCCGGTACGTGAGCCCGGTGGTGTGGACGGCGGACGACTGCGCCGGTGTGCTCCGGGGCGTGTGCGCGCCCCAGGACGGCGCATACTAAAGGATCATCAAACCTATTTCAGGAGGAACATACATGGCGATCAGTTTGAAGGGCAGGTCATTTTTGACGCTGAAGGACTTTTCCCCGGAGGAGATCCGGTATCTATTGAGTCTGGCCCACGACCTCAAGAGCAAGAAGAGGGCCGGCATCCCCGGTCAGGCGCTGAAGGGCAAGAACATCGTGCTGCTCTTCGAGAAGACCTCCACCCGCACCCGCTGCGCCTTTGAGGTGGCGGCCATGGACGAGGGGGCAGGGGTCACGTTCCTGGACAAGAACAGCTCCCAGATGGGCAAGAAGGAGTCCATCGAGGACACCGCACGGGTGCTGGGCCGGTTCTACGACGGCATCGAGTACCGGGGCTATGACCAGGCGCTGGTGGAGCAGCTGGCGGAGTGCTCCGGCATCCCCGTGTGGAACGGCCTCACGGACGTGGACCACCCCACCCAGGCCCTGGCGGACGTGATGACCCTGGAGGAGAACACAAAAAAGCCCCTGGACCAGTGCAAGCTCGTGTTCTGCGGCGACACCCGCAACAACGTGGCCTACTGCCTCATGTACATATGCGCCAAGCTGGGCATCGACTACGTGGGCTGGGGCCCGGCGGAGCTGGCCCCGGCGGAGGACGTGCTGGCCTGGTGCCGGGCCGAGGGCGAGAAGTCCGGGGCGAGCTTCACCATCAGCAGCGACCTGGCCGCGGTGCGGGGCGCGGACGTGATCTACACCGACATCTGGGCCTCTATGGGCGAGGAGGACAAGATACCCCAGCGGGTGGCCCTGCTGACCCCCTTCCGGGTGACGCCGGAGGTCATGGCCGCCGCGGAGAACCCGGCCTGCATCTTCATGCACTGCCTGCCCTCCTTCCACGATTTCGAGACCAAGATGGCCCGGGAGCAGAGGGAGCTGGGCTACGACATCCGGGAGGTCACGGACGAGGTGTTCCGCTCCCGCGCCAGCAAGGTGTTCGACGAGGCGGAGAACCGGCTGCACACCATCAAGGCGGTGCTGGTGGCCACCATCGGCGGCTGACGGGACAAAATATAAATGGGCTGTTTTCGTGATTGAAAACAGCCCGTTTTTCATATTCGCATCACAGCCGCACCGTGTGGTCCAGGGGCAGGGAGAGGATCACCGCCCCGGCGGGCGTCTTGAGGCCGTGCTTTTTGTTGACGGTCTCCATGATGGTGTTCCGTGTCTCGCCGTTTGCCACGATGAACACCAGCTCCCGCTCCTCCTGGACGGTGAAGCCCAGGAAGTTCCGGTCCTCCTCCGGGCCGGAGTGGCGGGTACGCAGGATGGTGCCGCCCCGGGCCCCGGCGGCCCGGGCGGTGTTCATCACCTCGTCGGTGTGGCCCTGGTTCACGAATAGCATGATGAGGCTGCTGTCGTTTTCCTTCGGCATGGGAAGTCCTCCGTTTTCCGTCATGCTGGGGCCTTGGCGCTCCAGGGCGGCGGCCACCAGGTTATTGAGCCCCGTGAGGGGCGCGTCGAAGGCCAGACCCTTGGCGTTCAGGCTCTCGGGCCGGTCCTCCTTCAAAAGGCGCATGAGCCGCTCGGCGGCGCTTTTGGACCCCAGGGAGAACAGTACGTCCCGCTCGGTGGTGCCCAGGCCCAGCACGTCCAGCAGCTCCGACGAGGCCGTGCCGGCCCCCACGCTGCGGTAGTGCCAGCGGACATGGCGGTCGGAGTATAGCTTCTCCACCGCGTCGCCCTGGCCCCGGCCCACGATGGTGATGATGAGCTTGGCGCCGTCCATCGGACCGCCTCCTTACACGTCAAAATATACGATGGTGTCCTCCACGCCCTCCAGGGGCTGGGCCAGCCGGGCCCGCTCCATGCGGCGGCGGATATTGGTCAGGAGCCCCAGGCCCTGGATGGTCACCAGGGGCATCATGGCCACCACGGCCACCATGCCGAAGGCGTCGGACAGGATGTCCCCGCCCACAGCCTGGCAGGCGCCCATAGCCAGGGGCAGCAGGAAGGTGGTGGTCATGGGCCCGCTGGCCACGCCGCCGGAGTCGAAAGCGATGCCCGTGAAGACCGGGGGCACGAAAAAGGTCATGAGAAGGCTCAGGGCGTAGCCGGGGATGAGGATCCACAGCACGGAGACGCCGGTGACGATCCGCACCATGGAGAGGCCCACCCCCAGGGCGATGCCCAGGGAGAGGGCGGTCTGGATGGACCGGCGGCTGATGGAGCCGCTGGTGATCTCCTCCACCTGCCGGGTCAGCACCGCCACGGCGGGCTCGGCCCGGACGATGAACCAGCCGATGACCATGCCGAGAGGCGCCAGCAGCCACACGTGCTCCGCGCCCAGCTCACTGCCCAGCAGCTGGCCCACGGGCATGAACCCCACGTTCACGCCGGTGAGGAACAGCACCAGGCCCAGGTATGTATACACGAAGCCCGCCCCGATGCGCCAGAGCTGCCGGCGGTGGAACCGGCGGCAGGCCAGCTGGAACAGCAGGAATATGCCCAGGATGGGCAGCAGCGCCACGGACACCTCCCGGATGTACGCCGGTAGGGACCGGAGGAAGAGCAAGGCGGCCTCCCGGGTGTCGGCGGCCTCCGCCGGGACCGCGGCGGCGTAGGACGCGCCGTCCATGGGGTAGAAAAGGCCCAGCAGCAGCATGGCCAGGATGGGCCCCACGCTGCACATGGCGATGAGGCCGAAGTTGTCGCTGCTGGAGTTTCTGTCGCTGCGCACCGACGCCATGCCCACGCCCAGGGCCATGATGAAGGGCACGGTGATGGGCCCGGTGGTGACGCCCCCGGCGTCGAAGGCCGCGGGGATGAAGCTGCTGGGGGCCAGGGCCGCCAGGATGAACGTCAGGCCGTAAAAGGCCACCAGCGTATAGGATAGGGGGATGTGCAGCACCATCCGAAGCTCGGTGAGCAGCAGGAAAACGCCCACGCCCAGGGCCACGGTGAACATCAGCGTCCTGTCGGGCACGGCGGGCATCTGCTTTGCCAGGACCTGCAGGTCCGGCTCCGCCAGGGTGACCACCACCCCCAGCACCAGGCACACCAGCAGCGGCGTGGCCATGTGCCGGGCCCGGTTGATTTGCACGCCCACGCCCTCGCCCATGGGCATCATGGCCATGTCCGCGCCCAGGGTGAAAAGGCCCATGCCCGCCACGGCCAGCACCGCGCCGAACAGGAACAGCACCAGCGTCCCCGCGGACAGCGGGGCCGCGGTGATGCTGATGATGAGCACGATGGCCGTGACCGGCAGGATCGCCGCCACGGACTCGTATACCTTTTGTCGGAGCAGTTGGTTATGTGCCAAGGCCGGCCTCCTGAGGTTTCTGTCTTACGGTGCTATATTAGCAAAAAAAGCGGCTGGGTACAAGACCAAGCTGCTTTTCTGGTTGTCTCTCCCCCAGCCGGCGTTATATACGCCGGCAGCCCCCTCGTCAGAGGGGGCCGCTGAAAGGTGTCTTATTACGCCGCGGCGGGGGTCTTTTTGCCCCGGGCCAGCTGGATGAGGAAGATGCCTACCACGACCACCAGGCCAACGATGTCGCTGACCGTGCCGGGGTAGATGAGGAACAGGCCCGCCGCCAGGGCGATGATGCGCAGGGGCCAGGGCACGGTCCCCTTGAAGTAGCCCTCCAGGCCGATGCCCAGGGCCACGATGCCCACCACGGAGGTGATGGCCACCTGGATGACCTCGAAGGCGGTGGTGTCCACCAGCACCATGGCCGGGTTCATGGCCAGGATGTAGGGCACCACGAAAGCGGCGATGGCAAGCTTTGTGGCGTTGAAGGCGGTCTTCATGGGCGGGGCCTTGGCGATGGCGGAGCCGGCGTAGGCGGCCAGGGCCACGGGCGGGGTGATGTCGGCCACGATGCCGAAGTAGAACACGAAGAAGTGGGCAGCCATCTGGGGCACGCCCATCTGGATGAGGATGGGGGCGCAGGTGGAGGCCATGATGCAGTAGTTGGCGGTGGTGGG
>CANQIH010000078.1 GCA_947624035.1 uncultured Oscillospiraceae bacterium
GTGCACATCAAGCGGCTGCGGGAGAAGCTGGAGGGCGTTTCGGACCAGTGGCGGCTGAAGACCGTCTGGGGCGTGGGCTACAAGTTCGAGGTCGGAGAGACGTAAAAAGTGAAGACCAGCGTCTTTTTCAAAAATTTCCTTGTGACCACCTGCATGTTCGTGGTATGCTTTCTGGTGTTCGGCACGGCCATGCTCTTCACGGGCCGGGCCTTCCTGGTCCGGGAGAAGCAGTCGGCGCTGTATGCCACGGCGGGGGAGATCAAGCAGCTGGCCGAGGCGGTCCACACCGGCGAGGGCGCCCTCATGAGCTGGGACATGCGCATCAACATCTCCACCATCGCCCAGGTCACCGGGGACCACATCTTCCTGTGCGACGAGACCGGCACGGTGGTGTCCAGCTCCGATAGGACCCAGGTGTCCCCCTTCGAGGGCAGGACCGTCGGTGCCGGCGTGGTGGACAAGGTGCGCCGGGAGGGCAGCTACGAGGCCCTCACGGACCTGGACGGGCTCTACACCGGCCCCCACTACGTGGTGGCGGAGCCCCTGGAGGACGACGGGGAGTTCATCGGCTGCGTGTTCGTGAGCTACGCCGGGTCCGGTTTTTTCCGGGCCTGGGGCGGCTTTCTCGTGCTGTATGGCCTCATCGCCCTGGGGGTGCTGGTGCTGGTCATCCTCTTTGAATACGCCAACGCCCGGCGGCTGGCCCGGCCCCTCAACGAGATGGCCGAGGCGGCCCACCGGTTCGCCCGGGGCGACTACGCCGTGCGGGTGGGCCCCTACGAGGATGACGACGACGAGATCGGCACCCTCATCGACGCGTTCAACACCATGGCCGACAGCCTGGAGCGAAACGAGTCCCGCCGGCGGGAGTTCATCGCCAACGTCTCCCACGAGCTGCGCACGCCTATGACCGCCATCGCCGGGTTTGCCGACGGCATCCTGGACGGGGCCATCCCTCCCGAGGAGGAGAAGAAGTACCTGCAGACCATCTCCTCGGAGACCAAGCGCCTGGGGCGGCTGGTACGGAGCATGCTGGATATGGCCCGGCTCCGGGACCAGGACCCCGCCCGCCGGAAGCGGCAGTTCGACCTGCCGGAGATGGTGGTCCAGACCATGCTGAACTTCGAGGACCGGGTGGAGAAGAAGGACCTGTCCGTGGCGTTGGACATGCCCGAGGAGCCGCTGCGGGTGCTGGGGGATGTGGACGAGCTGACCCGGGTGGTGTATAATCTCATCGACAACGCGATAAAATTTGCCAATGAGGGCACGGAGCTCACCGTCAGCGTCTGGAAGGAGAACGGCCTCGCCTACACCTGCGTGCAGGACGTGGGCCAGACCATCCCCCGGTCGGAGCTGCCCCTCATCTTCGACCGCTTTCACAAGGCGGACCGGTCCAGGAGCCTGGACCGGGAGGGGGTGGGCCTGGGCCTCTATATGGTGAAGCAGATCCTCTCCGCCCACGACCAGGACGTGTTCGTCACCAGCGAGAACGGCGTCACCGCCTTCACGTTCACCCTGGCCCTGGCCGAGAACGGCAGGAAGGACAAGGAAAAAGATCAAAACCGGGAGGAACACCTCTATGACTGACAACAGCGGCCAGGGGCCGTCGGCCTGGTACGGCCGGGCCGGATATCCCTCTCCGCCGGAGGCGGGGGCCTGGTACGGCGCCGCCGGACCGGGGGCCTATACCCAGGTGTCCGGGGAGCGGAGAACGGACAGCGGGGCGGACATCCGCCGGAAACGCCGCCGCACCAAGGGGGCGGCGCTGGGCGTGTGCGCGGCGCTGCTTGTGGCCGCGGCCCTCTGGTCCCTGGCGAAGGTGCTGGACGTGGACGTGTCCCTCCGGGCCTGGCGGAGCGAGGCGGCGGACCTGCTGCCCACCCTGCCCCAGACCACCCCGGGCGGTGACACCTATGAGGACTTCCGGGAGTACTTTGAGAACTACTACACCGGCACCAGCGACATCGACATGGACCGGGCCGAGACCGGCACCGGCGTCACCGTGCCCCTGCGCCAGCCGGTGGATGAGGAGCTGACGCTCCAGCAGATCTACGAGGCGGTGAGCCCCGCCGTGGTGGGCATCTCCACCTTCCGGGACGACGCGGAATACAGCTGGGGCACCGGCGTGGTGTTCACCTCCGACGGGTACATCATCACCAACACCCACATCCTCCAGGGCTGCTCCGCCGCCAAGGTCACCTTCCCCAGCGGGGAGGAGTACGACGCCCTGCTGGTGGGCTCCGACGAGGCCAGCGACATCGCCGTGCTGCGCATCGAGGGGGAGGGCCTGCCCTACGCCGACTTCGGCCGGTCCGACGCCCTGCACGTGGGCGACGCCGCCATCGCCATCGGCAACCCCCTGGGGAAGGCCTACGCCGGGACCATGACCGACGGCATCGTGTCCGCCATCAACCGCAACGTGGTCTACAACGGCCACTCCATGACCCTGCTGCAGACCAACGCCGCCCTGAACGAGGGCAACTCCGGCGGTCCCCTGGTGAACGCCGCCGGCCAGGTCATCGGCATCACCAACATGAAGATCATGTCCTCCTATACCGCCACCGTGGAGGGCATCGGCTTCGCCATCCCGTCCTCGGTGGTGAAGGACATCGCCGACCAGCTCATCGAGAGCGGCATCGTGCTGGGCGAGCCCACCATCGGCATCGTGGCCGGGTCCGTCAGCACCGAGGCCCGGGCCCTGTACGGCCTGCCGGAGGGCGTGTATGTGTCCGAGGTCAACGAGGGCTCCGACGCCAAGGAAAAGGGCCTGCAGGTGGGGGACGTGATCGTGCGGGTCAACGGCGAGAAGGTCACCGACGTGGCCCAGGTGAACCTCATCAAGGAGGGCATGGAGGTGGGCGACACCCTGACCCTCACGGTGTTCCGGGACGACGAGACCTTCGACATGGACGTGGTGCTGGTGGACCGCAGCGTCATCGAACAGAACAAGACGAAATAAAAGACAGAGCCCGGAGGAAAGTTTTCCTCCGGGCTCTTTGCTGCCGGTGTTAGTTTACATAATGTGTTCTTCCGCGCAGTCATCCAGCACCCGCATGCCCATCTTCTTCCGGGACGCCACGGGGAACTGGGCGATGGACGCGCTGTCGAACTTGGGCGTGACCCGCTCTGACGGGTCCAGCCTGGGGTTCGTCTCCGGGCCGGAGCCCTGTGTCCTTCAACCGTTGTTCTGGCCCTGCTCCCTGCGGCCCTGGTCCTGGCCGCCCTTCTGCTCCTGGTTCTGGCCGCCCTTCTGGCCGCCGTTGTTCTTCTTGGACATCGTGATATCACCTCGCCTGGCTAGTATGGCCCGGCGAGGTGATATTATACGTTGATTTGATTTTTCAGACCGCCGCGGCGGTCCGGGGGACGCTGGCGCAGAAGCGGAACACACCGTCATCCTCCCGGTATTCGATGAAGTACATGCCGTCGCTGCGGCCGATCATGGCCGCCACGTTCTTCAGGCCGTAGCCGTGGGAGAGGCGGTCCTTTTTCGTGGTGGGGACGGTGTTATACCGCACCGGCACGGGACCGGCGGTGGTGTTCTCGATGTTCAAAATGCCGTAGCGGCTGGTCATCTTCATCTTTAGCATGATGTACCGCCGCCCCTCGGGCGGTATCTGCCGGCAGGCCTCCACGGCGTTGTCGATGAGGTTCGTCAGCACCACCACCAGCGCGTCGTCGGGCATGGGGAAGGCGGACAGGTCGTCCAGCTGCATCTGGAACTCGATGCCCATGTCCCGGGCCCGGGGCACCTTCTGGCTCAGGGTGATGTCCGCCGCGGTGCGGTGGGTGTTGACGCACAGGGCCCCTGGGATGTCCTCGGCCAGCACGGAGCTCAAATAGGACGCGAACTCCTCCCGGGGGGCATCCTGCTCGGCCATGGTCCGCAGCACGGCCAGCTTGTTCTTGAAGTCGTGGGTCTGGGCCCGCTGGCGGGCGTAGGAGCTCTCCAGGGCGGCGATGTGCTCCTGCTCCAGCTTCAGGTCCTGGCGCAATATGGCGTTGGAGCGCACCGCCTCCTGCTTCTGGCCGGAGAAGTACAGAAGACACACCGCGCCCAGCTCCGCCAGCAGCACGAAGGCGGCGGTGATCACGAAGTGGTCATACACCGCCTGGCTCATCCACAGCACCCGGGACAGGTATGCGCACAGGCCGAACACCGGCGCGAGGAACAGGATGGCGGTGATCCAGCCGATGGTGTCCGGGGCCCGGCGGCGGATGTACTCCCGGCTCCAGATGTAGATGATGGCGACGGCCACGAGCTCGATGAGCCGGGTGCTGTATATGACGCAGCAGGACAGGGCCCGGTCGGCGGCCATCTGCCGCAGGGGCATCCGGGTGGCCGCCACGGAGAGGATCACGTAGTCCACTGCCATGAGGTAGGTGAGCCCCAGCAGCGCCACGAACAGCCCCTGGAACACGTTCACCCGCAGCACCAGCAGCCCCCACAGCACCAGAAGGCTGATGACGAAAAGATACTGGAGCGCCGTCCGGTCTTGGAGCAGGGGCAGGCTCAGCCAGTTCAGGGCCAGCAGAGCCGCAACGGACAGGCCGTGGACCCAGCGGCCGCGGACCCGGGGGAAGAAGGCCCCGGCCAGCAGCACCAGCGTCAGCCACTCCAGGGAGGAGGGGAGCAGGCGGACCAGCACGTCCTCCGAGACGAGGGCCGCCGCGCTCACAGCTGCAGCCCCTTCCACAGCACGAACCGCCGGCATATCTCGCTGTAGCCCTGGCGGGACACCCGCAGGGCCTCCCCATTGGTGAGCACGGCGGTGTAGTTGCGGATGTCCTCCACGTGGCGCATGTTCACAAGGTAGCTTTTCTGTATGCGCAGGAAATCCTGTCCGGCCAGCTCCTTCTCGTGCTCCCCCAGGCGGCCCATGCACTCGATGGTGGCGCCGGAGGACGTGTGCAACAGGGTCCGGCGGTGGGTGGTGCCCTCGCAGTAGAGGATGTCCTCCAGACGCACCGTCAGGGCCTGGTCCGGGGTGTGGACCTTGATGCAGCCCTGGCCGGCGGTGAGCCGGTCCTCGATGGCGTCCAGGCACTCGGGGAGCTGCTCGGACAGGGATTCCTTCAGTAGATACCGCAGCGCGTCCACGCAGTAGCCCTCCACGGCGTATTTCGGGAAGGCCGTCACGAACACGATGAGCAGGTCGTGATACCGCGTCCGCAGCTGCCGGGCGGCCTCCATGCCGTCGATGCCCGGCATGTCCACGTCCATGAACACCACCTGGACGCCGGCCAGGTCGGCTTTCAGGATGGATTGGCCGGAGGAGAACACCTGGCAGTCCCAATCCCAATCCCGCAGGGCAAATCGTTCCTCCAGTACCCGGCAAAAGATGTTGCAAAAGGCGGCGTCATCATCGCATACAGCGATCTTCATGGCAGAGACCCCCTTTAACATTTGTCTTTTTTTGTTACCATAAACCCTAATTCATCCGCTGTCAAGTGGAACCTTCAAAACCAGCATTTGGCGGCAAAAAACCTGCTTTGTGCGTCAAAACCCACAAAATAGCGGGCGTTTGTGATATGTTAACTTTTGTAATCGGTCGTTTCTCATTTGCGACACTTTGTAACGCATGGAAACGCATCTCTTGACGGAGGCGATGACATATGCAAGCAGGACGGACCGGGCGCTGTGCCCGGCGGCTGCTGGCGGCGGCGCTGGCCTGGACGGTGCTGGCGGCGCCCCTGGAGACCCAGGCGGCCACCAGCGGCGACATCCAGGCGGAGATCGACGGCCTGGCCGGTCAGAAGAGCGCCATCCAGAGCCGGATGGACGAGATAGAGGCGGAGATCGAGAGCCTGGATTCCGAGCGGTCCACCACCCTGGAGAAGAAGCTGCTGCTGGATGCGCGCAACCAGGCGGCCCAGGAGGAGCTGGACGTGATCCAGGAGCAGATCGACATCGTGGACGGCCTGCTCTTCGCCGTGGAGAACGACCTGACGGAGGCCCGGGCGGCGGAGGCGTACCAGCGGCAGCTGTGGCTGGGCCGGGTCCGGGAGATGGAGGAGTCGCCGCCGGTGGGCTATCTGGAGGTGCTGTTCCAGGCCACCAGCTTTTCCGACCTTCTCACCCGCATGGATGTGATAAGCGAGGTGGCGGCCTACGACGAGTCCCTGGAGGCCCAATACCTGGCCGCCCAGGAAAACGTGCTGGACCTGGAGGCCCAGGCGAGGGAGATGTACGAGCGCAACGACGCCAGCCGCCGGGAGTGGGAGGACAAGAAGGCCCAGCTGGACACGGACATCGCCGCCGCCTGCGCCCTTATCGAGAACATGGACGGGGACCTGGATGAGTACAGCGAGCTTCTGACCCAGCAGGCCGCAGACCGGGACGCCCTCTCGGCGCTGATCGTGTCCAAGGAGGCGGAGCTGGCCGCCGCCCGGCGGGCGGAGGAGGAAGCCCGCCTCGCGGCCCTGGCCGCCCAGCAGGGACAGACCGGCGGGACCGCGCCTCCCGCGCCCAGCGGCGATGACAGCGGCGGCAGCGGTGATGATGACAGCGGCAGCGCCGGCAGCGGCGGCGGGAGCTCCAGCGTCCCGTCCGGCTCCGGCGCCTGGATGATCTGGCCCAGCTACACCCGCTGGCTCACGGACCACTTTGGTCCCCGGCAGAACCACCCGGTCCTGGGGGGCTATGCCCATCACGACGGCGTGGACATCGGCGCGAGCTACGGCTCCAACATCTGGGCCGCCGCCGGCGGCACGGTGATCCTGGCCGGGAACTACGGCGGCTACGGCAGCTGCGTCATGATCAACCACGGCAACGGCTACACCACGGTGTACGGCCACATGTCCTCCATCTCCGTGACCGTGGGCCAGTCCGTGAGTCAGGGCCAGGTCATCGGCCATGTGGGCTCCAGCGGCATATCCAGCGGGCCCCACCTGCACTTTGAGATCCGGTCCAGCGCCACCGCCGCGCCCATCGACCCCATGAGCTTCAGCTATCTCGCATGAAAGAACACAAAACGCAAGGGAGGTATGTACGATGATGAAAAGATGGATGAGCGCCCTGCTGGCCGCCCTGATGTTCCTGGGCACGGCCGGGCCGGCCTTTGCCAGCGGCGAGGGCCGGGAGGCACCGCCGCCCGCCATGACGGAGGGGGCGGAGCCCGCCTCCGGGGAGATGACCGCGCCGGAGGAAGCCCCCACACCGGAGGAGGCACCCACACCGGAGGAGGCACCCACACCGGAGGAGGCACCCACACCGGAGGAGGCACCCACACCGGAGGAGACTCCTGTACAGGAGGAAGTCTCTGACCCGGAGAGCCCCCTGCTGCCCGAGGGCGGCAGCGACGGGGTCCAGACCGCCTCCGCGGCGGCGGACCTGGTGCCCCTGCACTTCTTCGGTCAGACGGACCACGCCGTCCTGACGGCCCCGGACGGAACGGTGGTCCGGGATGGGGACATGGTGGACGTGGGCCAGACCTACACCGCCCAGGTGGAGGACGGCTACATGCTCTACACCGGCTACGTGAACGACACATGCGTCCGGGAGGGCCAGACCTATACCGTCCGCTTTGACGACATCGCCCTGGATCCCAGCGTCCGCTATGCGGAGGCCGCCGTGGAGCGGGCCGTCCCGGTGCAGTCCGCCGGCGGCAATGAGGCTGGTGTCCTGCGCTTCGGCTACAGCTGCATGGGCAAGTATCCCGGCCACAGCTGGGACACGGAGCACGGCGGCGGCAGCCGGACCGTCGTCTCCTGGGGGGAGACGGTGCCCGCCGGGACGGTGGTGCTGTTCGACCTGGACCCGGGCTATGAGCTGCAGGTGGAGAATGGGACCATCCTGGACGACTGGTTCGACAGCGCCTACTACAGCTGCGGCGACACCACCCGGGGCGAGGTGCTGTTCAGCGGCGCCCTGTCCGTGTACCGGTACTGCACCGTCATGAGCCCCCAGAGCGGGACCATGACCGTCCGCGTGGTGCCCTCGGACGACGTGCAGCCCAGCCTGGTCCCCCTGACGGAGTACAACCTGGAGTGGGGCTGGAAAAACGAGGTGGTGCTGCTGGGCGGCTTTGAGGGCTCCGAGACCGGCTTCGATATCGACGAGGACGGCATCATCCACGACTACGTCAACACCGGCGGCGAGTACGACTACATCGTGAAAAACGGCTACGAGATCCAGGTGCTCAAGGGCGGCTATGTGGCCGGTACCAGCGTGCCCACGGGCATGGACTGGCGGCCTGACAGCACCAAGTGGACCCTCCACGTGGACGTGGACGCGGAGGAGTTCGTCATCGTGCTGCTGAAAAAGGGCGACAGCTTCCAGCTCTACGAGCAGAATACCCTGCCCTTCACCGACGTGTCGGAGAAGCACTGGTACTACATGTGGGTGAAAAAAGCCTATGAGCAGGGCATCATCAAGGGCGTGTCGGACACGTCCTTCGCCCCCGCCGGCACCGTCACCCGGCTCCAGGCCATCACCATGCTGTACCGGCTGGCCGGCTCCCCCGACATGGGCGCGGCCTCTCCCTTCACGGACATCGCCGCCGGAGAGATGGCCAGGGCCGCCGCCTGGGGCGCCGCCAACGGCATCATCAAGGGCGTGGGCAATGGCCGCTTCGACCCCAACAGCCCCGTCACCCGGGAACAGCTCATCGCCATGATGCACCGCATGGCCGGCAGCCCCTGGGACGACAGCTGGATGATCCGGCTGGACATCCGGGACGACAAGGCCGCCGTGTCCGCCTACGCCCAGAAGCCCATCGCCTGGGCCATGGAAAACGGCCTCGTGGACTACGACAGCAGCAACTGCGTCCGTCCCAACCAGCCCCTCACCCGGGCGGAGACCTGCCACTACATCATGCGCTGGTCCGGCTGGAACGACTTCCAGATCACGGTGTAAGTTGACATAATATTGTATCATCCCAAACATCACCCCCGGACCGCGTGTCCGGGGGTGATGCAGGCTGGCAAAGAAGGCTCTTTGCCAGCCTGTAAGCCGAGTATTTCCTGCCGTCAAAGCCGTCATGAAATACTGCCGCTGCGCGGCGCAAATGCGTCATTTGCCGGCTT
>CANQIH010000079.1 GCA_947624035.1 uncultured Oscillospiraceae bacterium
TGGTGTTGCAGCCGTCGATCTTGGCTGCCTGCTCCATCTCCGGGGAGATGGACACGAAGGTGCCCCGGAGCAGCCATATGGCGAAGGCCTGGTTGAAGGCGGCGTTTATGAACATCAGGCCCCATATGGAGTCGTAGAGGTGCAGGGCGCTCATGAGCTGGGAGATGCCGATGAGCAGCACCACCGGGGAGAACATCTGGCTCACGATGACGAAGCCCAGGAAGATGTTCTTGCCCTTGAAGCGCATCCGGGCCATGGCGTAGGCCGCCGGGATGCCGCACAGCAGGGCCAGCACCGTGGCGCCGCCGGCGATGAGCAGGGAGTTGCCCAGATATTGCAGCACGCCCCGGTCGATGATGTGCTTGAGGTTCTCAAACCGCCACTGGACCGGCAGCAGGTGCAAAAAGTCGCTGTCGTTGGTCTCGGCGATGGAGCGGAAGCCGGTGACCAGCATCACGTAGTAGGGGTAGAGGATGAACAGGCACAGGGCGATGACGAAGGCGTACAGCAGCCCACGGACCACCGTGTGGGTGATGGAGCCCCGGCGCAGCTGGATGCCACCGGCCATCATGGCGGCGCTGCACGGCAGCAGCAGCCACATGGCCCCCGTATTTTTGAAGGAGAGGCCCTTCAGCATGTCCTCCAGGTCCTCGCCCCCCTGGCCGCCGAACAGGAAGGCGTCCAGCTTGGCGAACAGCTCCTCCTTGCCCTCGGTGAGCAGTTCGTCCACGTACAGGTCCACCCGCCGGGACATGAACACGGTGTTGGTCATGAAAAACACCGGCACCAGCAGCAGGGCGATCAGCGCCAGATAGTAGCAGGCCGACCGGAAGGACGCGGACCGGCCGTCCAGCGACCTGTATGGCACGTCCATGGACCCGGCGGCGCCCGCCACGGCGCAGGCCGCGCTCATGGCGAGGCACAGCAGCAGCGCCATCAGCACCCAGGTGGAGCCCAGCCCGGCGCTCAGGAATGACCAGCCGTTTTTCGTGAAGGTCTGGTCCACGGAGAAGGCCACCATGGAGGTCTTCTCGCCCTTGGAGTTGGTCCGCTCCGTCACCGACTCGCTGACGGACACGTCCAGGCCGCCGGCCCGGAACTCCTCAGCCACGGCGTCTACCTCGGCCCGGACCTCGGTGTACTTCTCGTCCCCCACGAAGGTGTTGGCGGACTTTTTCGTGTACACGCTGGAGGTGAACCGATAGGCAGGCAGGCTCAATATCACCGCCGCCAGGACGAAGGAGATCAGGACCAGCAGCAGGGCCGTGCGGTTTTTCTTGGCGATGGCCTTGATATCGTTCACAGGTCTTCCTCCTTCCGCATGACGCCCACCATATAGACGCCGGCGCAGACGCACAGCACCAAAAATCCGATCACGGACAGGGCTGTGGCGGGTCCCTTCTGGCGGTTATAGTAGTTGAGCATATATAGATACGTGACCAGGGTGTCCGTCTTGTTGGCGGGGGCGCCCTTGGTCATGGTGTAGACGATGGGGAAGGAATTGAACACGTAGATGATGTTCAGCACGGTGCTCACCGTGAGGCTGGGCTTCACCAGGGGCACGGTGATGCGCCACAGCTTATCCCAGTAGCTGGCGCCGTCGATGTCCGCCGCCTCATAGAGGGTGCTGTCGATGCTCTGCAGGCCGGACAGCACGCAGAAGGTGACGAAGGGGATGGTCACGAAGATGCCCACCCCGCACTCCCAGATGAACTCGATCTGGTAGCTGGAGCGCCAGTTGATGGCCTCCTTGATGATGCCCAGGTTCAGCAGGATGTTGTTCAGGTTGCCGTACTCATACTTGATGATGTAGTTCCAGACCGAGGCCTGGATGACCAGACTGGTGGCCCAGGGCAGCACCAGGATGGCCCGGGCGATCTTCCGGCCGTGGAACTTCTGGTTCAGCACCATGGCGATGATGAAGCCGAAGACCGTGCTGAGCCCCACCACGGATATCACCCAATAGAAGGTGTTGAGCATGACCGTCTTGAAGGCAGGCAGGCCGATGGCGTCCCGGAAGTTCTGAAACCCCACAAAGCCGCCCACCACGCCGGCCTTGGACACCTCGCTGAAGGCCAGCCGGAACACGATCAAAATGGGGAATATCACGAATACCGACATCAAAATGATGCTGGGCAGCAGCCAGATATAGGGCTTGATCTTATTCTGTAACGTTCGGTTCACGCCTCACCCTTCTTTCCTAGATACGTCCGCGCTGCGGGATAGGAAGAGGGCCGGACCTTCGTCCGGCCCTCGAAAACACTGCTTTTTCGGGTCTCGCGGGAATTACTTCGCGGCCTCGGCCTGGGCCACGATGTCGGCCTGGAGCGCGTCCAGCTCAGCGCGGACGTCGGCGCCGGTCAGCGCGTTCTGCTCGGCCTTGATGACGCCCTGCTTCACGGCGTCCCACTCACCCAGGGAGGTGGGATAGAACTTGCTGCTGTCCAGCACGCTCAGCCAAGCCTCGAAGGAGGGGTCGGAATCGACCAGAGCGGCCACGGCGGAGTTGACGGCGGGCAGGAAGCCCTCCATGCTGACCCAGCCCACGTAGTTCTCGGGACGATAGAAGAACTCCAGGAACTTGCCGATGGCCTCGTCACGGGCGGCGGTCTCCTCCTCGGAGAGGGTCTCGTCCTTGAAGGCCATGACGCGGTCCATGACGCCCACGCCGGAGCCGATCTGGCCCTCGTTGGCGGGGATGGGAGCGGAGGCCAGGTTGACGGTGGAGTCCTTGCCGGCGCAGTAGGTGGGCATGTCGTTGGGGGCGATGACCATGGCCATGTCGCCGGCAGCGAACATATCCTCCAGATCATAACGGGTCTGGGTGGCGGGGTTGGGGTTGGTGTAGCCGTTGTTCACCAGGCTGATGGCGTACTCGATGGCTTCCACGTTGGCGTCGCTGTTCAGGGCCCAGTTGCCGTCCTCGTCGATGAAACCGCCGCCGTTGCCCCAAGTGTAGTAGGCAAACGCCGCCTGGCCTTCGTCGGTGGTCATGTCGATGCCCCAGGGATAGACCTCGCCGTCATAGAAGTCCAGGATGGTCTGGGAGACGTCTTCCAGCTCGGCCCAGGTGGTGGGAGGCTCGATACCCATCTCGTCGAACATGTCCACATTGTACCACAGCGCACGGGCGGAGGCCAGGTCGGGCACGGCCCACACGGTGTCATCGATGACGGAGTTGGCGATGAAGGAGGGGAAGAAGTCGTTGTAGAGCTCCTCGGGGCAGTACTGCTCCACGGGCTCCAGCAGCCCCTCGTTGGCGTAGTTGGCGAACACGTCGATGTTCAGGATGTCCAGCTTGCCGTCCTGGATGCGGGTGTCGGCCACGGTGTAGACGTCGTTCCAGGAGACGACCTCAAGGTTCAGCTTGATGCCGGGGTTCTCCGCCTCGAACTTGTCCACGAAGTTGGTGCCGTCCATGCCGGACCCCAGGAACCAGTCCTGCGTACCGGAGCTGTACTGGCAGATGATGACGTCCAGGGTGATGTCGTCGTCCGCGAAGGCGGTGACGCCCAGGCTCAGGATCATCGTCAGCACGAGAAGCATGGCAAAGATCTTTTTCATTTTTTAGGTCTCCTTCATTTTGATTTATAAGAAAAGCATCGCTGCTCCCTTACCGAAAAAAAGAGCAGCCAGGCAATATGAAATTCGTCTGGCTGCTTCCATTTATTAACATGACCATTATACGGGAGACCTATTTGCTATAATAGCAATATCATACATATTATAGCAAAATCTTCCATTCAACATGTGCAATTCGTCCAAATACCGCCTCCTGGCCATCATTTTCTTTAGTAATTTAAACTAGTCCCGGTGCATTTTCCGGTAGGCGCTGGGGGTCAGGCCCGTGGCAGACCGGAAGACCTTGGTGAAGTAGTTATAGTCGCTGAAGCCCACCTGCTCCGCCACGGCGGAGATGGGCGCGTCGCTCTGGACCAGCTTCACGATGGCGGCGTCCACCCGCCGCCGGGTGATGAGCTGGGTCACGGTGCCGCCCCCGGGCAGCTGCCTTGCCAAGGCGCAGAGCTTGGTGGTGCCCATGTGCAGATCCGCGGCGATCCTCTTCAGGGAGATGCTCTCGGTGAAGTGCCGGTCCAGGTACATCTGCAGCCGCTGCAGGTCCGTGTACTCCGCGGAGCGGATGATGCCCTCCTGGAGGATATAGGCTTTGAGGGCGTCCAGGATGGCGCCGTAGGCGGCGGTCTCCCGGCGGGAATACTGCCGCAGGGCAAAGAAGGCCTCCCGCAGGGTCTTCATGTCCCCGGGATACCAGTCCAGAAGCTTTTCCGTCTCCTCCCACTGGCGCTGGACGGGGCCCTCGTCCAGGTACTGGCCGAAGGCGATGTAGGCGATGGTCCGGCCGCTCTCCTGCAGGGGCATCACCGCCTCGCAGAGCCCGGCGTGGCACCGGTAGCGGTACAGCTCTCCCGCGGCGGCGCACTGCGCCACCGCCCGGCCGTCGCAGGCCTCGCACCGGGCGTGGCCCTCCGGGCAGGCGTTCACCAGGCGGCAGAACTCCTGATGGCCGCCGAAGACCAGGACGTTCTTGCCCTGCTCGTCGTATATGCTGGTCTTCAGGCCCGTGACGGTGTACAGCTCATCGGTGAGCCGCAGGAGCTTCTCCGTGCTGAACAGCAGCTTCGTGGCATCCATCCCCTTACCTCCGCTCAAAGAGGTCCACGACGCTCACGCCCAGCACCTCCGCGAGGCCGTACAGCTCGATGTCGGTCACCGTCCGGCGCATGTCCTCGATGCGGGACACGGAGCCCCGGCAGATATACACGGCCACGGTCTCCAGCCGGTCGGACAGGGTCTGCTGGCTCATGCCCCGCTCCAGGCGCAGCTGCCGCACCCGACGCCCCACCATGTTCATATCGCCGCCGTCTATGATGCGCGCCATGGTAAGCCCTCCTTGTCTTGACATAGGACAAACCTATGGTATGTCAGGAACGGCAAAATCATGTCCTGTCACAAGACAAACGGGCGCAGAAAAAGACCTGCCGCGGCGCGGCAGGCCTTTTCGACGGTATGTATTCAGTTTTCCCCGGTCACGCGCCGGATGATGGCCCCCATCTGGTCCCACTTCTCCTCCATGTCGGTCACCAGCTTGAACTGGGTCCGGGCCCGGTCCAGGTTGTGCTCCGGCCGGTGGATGGAGAAGTAATGGTCCCCCTCCAGGTAGTCGGTGAGGAACCGCACGCCGCACTCCAGCGTCATGAGCTTGGCGCCCCAGGGCAGGGTCTCCCGCTCCCTGTCCGTGAGGCTGGCGCAGGCGGTGAGAAAGCCCCGGGCGAAGGTCTCGTAGGCGTCCAGGCTCATCTCCATCTTGGCCAGATCCTTCTCGTCCTCGGCCGCCGTGGCGGCGCCGAAGCGGATGGAGTCGCCGAAGTCATAGGCGGCGAGGCCCGGCATCACCGTGTCCAGGTCGATGACGCACAGGGCACGGCGGGTGGCGGCGTCCAGCATCACGTTATTGAGCTTGGTGTCGTTGTGGGTGACCCGGGTGGGCAGCTCGCCGGAATCCCGCATCCGCTGGAGGGTCCCCGCCTCCGCCTCATGGGCCAGGACGAAATCGATCTCCGGCTGGATATCCTTGGCCCGGCCGCACACGTCCGCCGCCAGGGCCTCTTTGAACTTCCGGTACCTATCCGGGGTGTCGTGGAAGTGGGGGATGGTCTCGTGGAGAGTGGCGGCGGGAAAATCCGCCAGCTGGTTCTGGAAGGTGCCGAAGGCGATGGCGCTCTCGTAGAAATCCTCGGGCCGCTCCGCCGCCTGGAGGCAGATGCTGTCCTCCACGAAGTCGTATACCCGCCAGACCTCGCCCTGCTCATCCTCATAGTATAGCCGCCCGTCCTCCGCCGGCACCAGGTGCAGGCACTGGCGCGGGTCGACGGCCTGCCGGCCGATGTAGGACGTGATGGCGATGACGTTCTCCATGAGCCCCTTGGGGTCGTGAAAGGCGTTCCGGCTCAGCTTTTGCAGGATGTACCGGCGGCCGGTGTCCGTGACCACCAGGAAGGTGCTGTTGATGTGGCCGCAGCCGTATGGTTCGCAGGATATAGGCATGCCCGCCAGGGCAAAGTGTGTGATGGCGTTCTCCATGTCGTTCCTCTTCGTCGCAAAATTGTCTCAAGCTGTTCTATTTTAGCGCATATTGGCGATAAAGGAAAGAAAAACTTTTAATCCCGGGCCCGGAGCTGCCAAAAGGCCACCGCCCCGGCGGCCGCCACGTTCAGGGAGTCCACCCCGTTTTTCATGGGGATGCGCACGGTCCAGTCGCAGGCCGCCACGGTCCGGGCGGCCAGGCCGTCCCCCTCCGTGCCCAGCACCAGGGCCAGGCGGGGGATGTCCGCCAGGGCCGGGTCGTCGATGTCCACCGCCCTATCGTCCAGGGCCAGGGCCGCTGTCTTGAAGCCCAGCTCCCGCAGCCGGGCCAGGCCCTTCTCCGTCCGGCCGTCCATATAGGCCCAGGGCACCTGGAGCACCGTGCCCATGCTCACCCGGGCAGCCCGCCGGTTCAGCGGGTCGCAGCACCGCTCTGTCAGCAGCACCGCGTCCACGCCCAACGCCGCGGCGGACCGGAAGATGGCGCCGATGTTAGTGGCGTCCGTCACGTCCTCCAGCACCGCCGCCCGCCGGGCCCCGGCGCATATCTCCTCCATGGTCCGGGCCCGTGGCCGGCCCATGGCGCACAGCATCCCCCGGCTCAGAGCGTAGCCCGTGAGGCTGGCCAGCACGCCGTCCTCCGCCGTGTACACCGGCGTGTCCGGGCAGCGGTCCATGAACTCCTGTCCCTGGCCCCGGAGGTGCCGGGCCGGCATGAGGAAGGCCCGGGGCACGCATCCCGCCTCCAGGGCCACCCGGATGACCTTCGCGCTCTCCGCGATGAAAAGGCCCTTCTCCGGCTCCCGCCGGTTTCTGAGCTCCGCCTCCGTCAGCCGGGCAAAAACATCCAGCTCCGGCGCGGCGATGTCCGTTATTTTAATGATGGTTGACATAATATCACTTCCCGCTCTGTATCCGCCTCCATACTACCGCAAAACCGCCCCATATACCAGAGGTTT
The DNA here is from genome assembly GCA_947624035.1 of uncultured Oscillospiraceae bacterium. GTDB lineage: Bacteria > Bacillota > Clostridia > Oscillospirales > Oscillospiraceae > CAJOIG01. The sequence goes on from CANQIH010000079.1 coordinate 7,065, forward strand.
TTCGCGGCAAGCGGTCTGGCAATATGACACTATATCGCCTAACTCCACTGGCAAGGTGTTTCCCATTTTCCCTTGCGAAACACAGAAGGGACGGGTATAATGAATCATAAATGCAATAGTCACTGTTTAGATGCCGGCTGCTCCCTTATAGGTCTGCACGCTTTTGTCATCTTGTACATATTCGTCCCGTCAAAATGGAGGTAGTATTGATGCCAGAGATCACCCGCTTCTATGGTATTGTTATCAAAATGTACTTCAAGCCGAAAGAACATGAACCCAGCCATATCCACGCCCTGTATGGTGAGTATATGGGCGAGTTCAACATCAGGACCATGGAAATGGTCCAAGGCGATCTTCCGGCAAAGGCGCAGGAGCTTGTACGGGAATGGCTCGGCGCCTATCAGGATGAATTGCAGGCTATGTGGGAGAGCCAGACGATCAAAAAGCTCCCACCGTTGTAAGGAGGCACAACATGATACCGCGGATAGCAAAGCTCGTACCCTTGCCTGATTATTTGCTGGCCGTTGACTTTGACGACGGCAAAAGCGTCGTCTATGATGTGAAAGAGGATATGCAGCTCCCAGGCTATGGTCAGCTAAGGGATATCACCGGCCTGTTCCAGCAAGTACAGCTCGACCAGAGCCGGACCTGTGTATTTTGGAATGAAGACATCGATCTGCCCAGCGATATGATCTATGAATATGGTAAGCCGGTAGATCCAACACCTTACATGAGGAAGTAATACATGCATAAAATCCTTTTCATCTGCCACGGGAATATTTGCCGGAGCCCGATGGCCGAGTTCGTCATGAAGGACCTGGCGGAGAAGGCCGGGCTGGCGAAGCAGTTCTCCATCGCCTCGGCGGCCACCAGCACGGAGGAGATCGGAAACCCCGTCTATCCCCCCGCCCGGCGGAAGCTGGCGGAGCACGGCATCGGCTGCGCCGGGAAGACCGCCCGGCAGATGACACGCCGGGACTACGCCGCGCACGACCTTCTCGTCGGCATGGATAGGTACAACCTACGGAACATGACCCGTATCTGCGGCGGGGACCCGGAGGGGAAGCTCCGCCTGCTGATGGACTACACGGACAGGCCCGGGGACGTGGCGGACCCCTGGTACACCGGGGATTTCGAGGCCACCTGGGTCGACGTGAACGAGGGCTGCCGGGGCATCATCCGGGACCTGACCGGCGTGGACGTGCCCTAAACATTTTCCTGTTGACAAGCATCGGAGAATCCACTATAATTAGGACACATTCCTAATTATTTTTGCCGCCCTGGGCGCGCATACTACGTGAAAAGGAGATACGACCATGAGCAAATACGCCGGTACCCAGACCGAGAAGAACCTGTGGGCTGCTTTCGCGGGGGAATCCCAGGCCCGCAACAAGTACACCTACTTCGCCTCCAAGGCCAAGAAGGAGGGCTTTGAGCAGATCGCCGCCCTGTTCCAGAAGACCGCCGACAACGAGAAGGAGCACGCCAAGCTCTGGTTCAAGGAGCTGGAGGGCATCGGCGACACGGCCCAGAACCTGGCCGCCGCCGCGGACGGTGAGAACTACGAGTGGACGGACATGTACGACGGCTTCGCCAAGACCGCCGATGATGAGGGCTTCCATGAGCTGGCCGCCCGGTTCCGTCTGGTGGCCGCCATCGAGAAGCACCACGAGGAGCGCTACCGCGCCCTGCTGAAGAACGTGGAGACCGCCCAGGTCTTCGCCAAGAGCGAGGTCAAGGTCTGGGAATGCCGCAACTGCGGCCACATCGTGGTTGGCACCGCCGCCCCCGAGGTCTGCCCCACCTGCAACCACCCCATGGCCTACTTTGAGGTCCACGCGGAGAACTACTGATCCAGCACGCAAGACACCCGGACGCCGCTGATATGCTCCCTCTATGGAAGACAGTGAAAAAAGACACTGCATCCATGGAGGGAGCATTATTATGGGCAAAAAGAT
>CANQIH010000080.1 GCA_947624035.1 uncultured Oscillospiraceae bacterium
TGGTCGGTGACCACCACGTCCATGCCGAGGGAGCGGCCTGGAGTATGCCTGCACCACCGGCGAAGCGGCCCACACCTGCGGCCATGACATGCACGCGGCCATGCTGCTCACCGCCGCCCGGATGCTGAAGGAGAACGAGCAGGCCCTGGAGGGCACCATCCGGTTCATGTTCCAGCCCGCCGAGGAGTGCTTCCTGGGCAGCAAGGACATGATCGCCAACGGCATCCTGGAGGGCGTGGACGCCGCCATCGGCTTCCATGTGGCGCCGGGCAAAATGCCTGTGGGCATCTATATGTACAACAACAATAGCGCCATGATGAACTCCGCCGACGGCTTCAAGATCAACATCACCGGCCGGAGCGCCCACGGCGCCTATCCCCACTACTCCATCGACCCCATCAACATCGGCGTGCACATCCACCTGGCCCTGCAGGAGCTGATCGCCCGGGAGGCGGACCCCGCCAAGAGCTGCGTGATGACCGTGGGCAAGTTCCTGGGCGGCACCGCCGCCAATCAGATCCCCGACACCTGCCTGCTGGAAGGCAGCATCCGCACCAACGACAAGGAGAACGAGGAAAAGCTGGTCCGCCGTCTGGAAGAGATCGCTGTGAAGACTGCGGAGATGTTCGGCGGCAAGGCCGAGGTGGAGTGGATCTACAACGTCCCGCCTCTGCTGTGCGACCCCAAGCTGACGGACGAGATGGCCGGCTACATCAAGCAGGCCGCCCTGCCCGGCGCCATGCCCTACCCCGGCATTGTGGCCAGCGCGTCCGAGGACTTTGCCGTGATCGCGGACAACGTGCCCGCCACGTTCTTCTACCTCTCCTCCGGCTTCCCGGATGAGCGGGGACAGTACCCCTCCCACCACTCCAAGGTCCTCTTCAACGAGGATGTGCTGCCCGTGGGCGCCACCTACGCCGCCTACTGCGCCACGGAGTGGCTGAAAAACAACAAGTGACCGTCAACCACACATTCTGAAACACAAAGACGAAAGGAGCACACCATGAACGAACAACCCCGTCCGGCAGTAGCCATTCCCTTGCCTAAGGGAAAGAAGACCGCCGTTCAGATCGGCTGCATCTGCATGATGCTCTCCGTGGCCATGTACGGCCTGGTATTCGCCACGCTGACCCAGCCCATCCTCTCCAGCATCCCCGGCATCGAGGTGGGCAAGTACGTGTCCCTGTTCTCCATCTTCGCGGCCCTGGGCGTGTCGGTGATGACCCCCATCGGCGGCAAGCTGGGCGACCTGGTGGGCCGCAGGAACATCGTGGTCATCCCCGGTATCATCTGCCTGGTGGCCGGCGTCGGCATCGCCTTCATCCACTCCCTGGTGCCCCTGATGGCCCTGCGGCTGATCCTGGCCCTGGCCCAGGGCGCCTTCACCGCCGCCCCCTACATCATCGTCAGCCTCATCAATGAGCGCAAGGACGTGCCCAAGGCCATGGGCCTGCTGGCGGCGGCCATCTCCCTGGGCGGCTTCGGCGGCAGCATCATCGCCGGCTTCCTCACCGATATGGGCCTGCTCACCGCCGCCATCCTCATGCCCGCCATTCCCCTGCTGGCCGGCGTGATCCTGATCGGCCTCAACATGCCCAACCAGCGCCGCGCCGGCAAGATCACCCTGGACGTGCCCGGCATGATCACCCTGGTGGTGGCTCTGTGCGGCATCCTGCTGGCCCTGAACTTCGGCGCATCCCCCTCTGTGGGCTGGACCAACCCCCTGGTGCTGGCCGGCTTCGTGGTCGGTATCGCGGCCCTGTTCGCCCTCATCAAGGTGGAGGGCCGGGCGTCCGACCCGATCATCCCCTTGAAGCTGTTCAAAAACTCCCACTACACCATCCTTCTGGTGGTGGGCTTCATCTGCTACTTCTACCAGGGCGCCATGAACGTCTACGCCCCCATCGCGGTCACCACCGTCATGGGCAAGGCCACGGCGGTGGCCGGGTCCCTGCAGATGCCCCGTACCATCATCTGCATGCTCCTGCCCACCTTCGCCGGCGCCTGGGTCGGCAAGAAGACCGGCAACTCCTGGAAGGCCATGGTCATCGGCACCCTGCTGGTGGCCGTGCCCATGGCAGTGCTGGGCTTCACCAGCCCCAACACCTCTGTGATGATCTTCTTCGTGATGCTCGGCCTCACCGGCATCGCGGAGGCCTTCCGTTCCGTGTCCATCACCCCGGCCGCCCAGGCCGCCCTGGACCCCCAGGACATGGGCATCGGCACCTCCCTCGTGAACTTCGCGAATTCCCTGTCCGGCACCGTGGCCGCCGCTGTGTACGGCATGGCCTACAACATGAACGACCCCACCACCCCCGAGAACATCAACAGCGGCGTGAACGCCGTGTTCATGGTGGCCGCGGCGGTGACCCTCATCGGTCTGCTGCTGGTGATCTTCGTCATCCGGCCCCAGATGAACAAAAAGGCCAAGGAGGCCGCCTGAGCCCCCTGCCGTCCCTGACTGAAGGGCTTGCCGCGTAAAACGGCAAGCCCCCCGGCCGGAAAAAGCGAACAAAAAGCTCCCCCTGGTTTTCAACGCCAGGGGGAGCCTGCTATTTTATCTGCCGGGGCTCACTCGAAGATCGTCTGATCCTCGACCTCGGTCTGGAGAGCGGTCAGAGCCTTCTCTACCAGCTTCCGGCGGAGAGCCTTCTCTTCGGCGGGGTCAAGCGCGGGGTTGCCAAGGGGATGGGGGATCGCTATGGTCGGCACGATACGGTTCGCGCCAACCGTCATGGAGATGGGGGTAACAGTGCACATGTGAACCACAGGCAGACCGGCCCGCTCAACTTCTTTAACCATCGTTGCGCCGCAACGAGTACAAGTCCCTCAAGTTGATGTTAGGATCACGGCGTCTACACCGTCATCCTTCAGCTTCTTGGCAAATTCCGCGGCGAACTTCTTCGCGGAGGCGACGGCGGTGCCGTTGCCGACGGTGGCGTAATACAGGTGGTGGAGGGAACCGATCTTGCCCTCCTTCTCCATATCGCGCAACACGTCCACGGGAAGCACGCGGTCGGCGTCGGCGTTGGCATAGACCGGGTCGTAGCCGCCGTGGGCGGTCTCGTAGGTCTCCGCGGTCAGGTCCATGACGCCCTCGATGTCATACTCGCCGTAGTGAGAGGCACTGGAGCTCTCGATGTGGTCGGGGTTGCCCTTGGGCACGATGCCGCCGGAGGTGACCAGCGCGATCTTCGCGTGGGCCATGTCCTTGACGGCCGGGTTGGGGGCCACGCGGTCGAACACCGGCATGGGGAACTCGGTCTCGAAGGGCTTTCCGGCCAGCTTCTTGATGAGCATCTTGACCGCGCGGGCGGAGCCGCGCTCCTTCTCGAAGAAGTTCACGCGCACGCCGTTGGGGATATAGCCCTCCTCCACGGAGGCGCCGATGCGCTCGCCCTTGGCCAGCTTCAGGGTCAGGGGGGCCAGCTTGGCCACAGCGTCACGCATGCCGGCAGCGCTGTTCTTGGTGGAGACGATATAGACCTTGTTCTTGAACATGTCCGCGCCGGGGTTCTCGACGTACATGCCGGTGACGGCGGGGATGCCCAGCTTCTCCTGGACGGCCGCGGCGATGGTGCCGCAGGCGACGCCGTAACGGCCCGCGTTGAAGGCGGGGCCGGCGACGAACACGTCGGGAGACAGGCTCTTCACCATCTCCAGGATGTCGGCCGTGGCCTTGTCGATGTTCTCGTTGAAGTAGGAGTCGCCGCAGACGATGGTGCCGACGATCTCGGCCTCGTCGCCGAACTTCTGCATCAGCGCCATGCCCGGGCCCACTACTTCGCCTTTGCGCAGCTCGGCGGGGTAATCAGCCTTTTCCTCGCCGCCGATCTGGGCGAAGAACTGGTTGATATAGTGGACTACTCTCAGTTTTTCCATTATTGTTGCCTTCCTCCTTTCTGATGTCTGTTATCTGGCGCTCAACCGGAGGAATCCGGTCTCGTTGGTCGCGCCGGTAATGACCTGCAGCTCCACCTTCAGGGAGCCGTCGGGCTGCAGGGTCTCCTCGCTGGCGCCGGCGATCTTGTTGATATAATCCAGGGTGCCGATCACCTTGTCCAGCTTGGGAAGAATGATGACCTCATTGGCGTTGCCGCCGGTGACGACGGCGTCCGCAGCGGCGTCGGCGTCGGCCAGAGACTGGCTCTTGCCGTCACGGCCGGCGTACTCGTCGGTGATGATGACGGTCTTGACGCCCTCCGCCTCGATCTTCTTGCAGTTCATGATGAGGTCGGTGTCGGGGTTGCCGAAGCCCTCCTGGGAGACGATGACGCCGTCCAGGTCCAGCATCCGGCACATCTTGGCAGTCCAGTCGGAGGAACGCTGCTTGTCCGCCAGATAGACGTTCTCGTTGGTGATGATCTGGCAGACGAAGTTCAGGGTCTTGCCGTGCTGGGCGAACAGGTCCTCCACCACGGGGTTGTTCTCGTGAACATAGGTGGGGTTCTTGTCGCAGGCGGAGACGCAGTTACCAGACACGATAGCGCCGTCCATGGTCTCCGTGGGGCAGAGGATCGTGGAGAGGGTCTGCTTGGCGTCCACGCCGTACACATAGGTGTCGTGGAGCAGGCCCTGGCTTTGGAGCATCTGCACGTAAGCCACGCGGGGCAGGTCAGGATACTTCTCGATGCCCTCCTTGATGCCGCAGGTCTCGTAGACCTTCGTCTCGTCGGGAGTCACGTTCCGGCCCAGCTCGCCCAGGGCCACGGCCACGCGGAAGCCCGCCAGCCGGACGGCCTTCTCGTAGTCATGCTGCTTCAGCCCGTCCACAGGCTCGCACACCATGACCAGATTCAGCGTCTGGGAGAAGGGCGTGTACTGCGCGCCGGGGCCGGTCATGTCGATGACGCCCTCCTGGAAGCCCACGATGCGGCCGGCGGTGACCACCGCCATGCCCTTGAGCACATGGGTCTTGCCGGAGCCGACCGTGTCGACCTTGGCGATGACGCCCGGGAAGATGCCGCCGCGGCCTTCGACCTTCACGCGCGGTTCGATCACGTCCTTCACAGGGGTGATACGAACAGATTCGCCCGGTTTCGCGATGTCGAACGTCACGGACTTGATGTTCTCGTCCTCCAGGACGATCTTCTCCAGCGCCGCCTTATCCACGTAGACGACGCCGTCCTCGATCCTGGCCTCGGATGCGAATTGGATGTCCTTGATGAAAATATTGCCGATTTCCAGTTTCAACTTCTCTGTTCCCTCCTTACTCGATTGGCCGCCGGACGGGACCGGACCGCCCGGATAGCCGGTCTTGCAGTTTATCGGTCGATAGACGAGATCGCACTTTCCAGCAGCGTCCAGTCGATCAGCTGAAAATCCTTATCGACCTCCGGCCGGAACCGTCCGGCCTTCTGCTCAAACTTCAGGCACGCCTGCATGGCATTTTCGATCAGCGCCAGCGACTGTTCATCCACAGCCCCCTTTCGGTCCATCATTATCACGGATTTGTAGGGCGTCTCCCTCGGCTTCACGCTGCCTGACAGCGGGTGGGACAACAATGTGTTTCCCTTGTGGACGCGGTCCCGCACCTCACGCAGCAGTCCCTCAAAGGAGACGGCCTGATATATCACTTGCACATCCCCGCTCAGCTTGTCCCGGACGAGGGGGTTGTTCGTGATGACATACCAGCCTTTCAAACGCCGTGCGCCTCCCTTTTCGGGCCAAGGTCCCGCTCTGCCGGCCCATAAATGGACAGACCTATCGCGGTCTCTGGAAAATTAATGCCATTATACAGTATGTACGAAAAAAAAGCAATGATTTACGAGGTTATATAGAATCTTGCAATAAATATACGGGGCCCGCGTCTTGTGAGGACGGAGAAAATGGTATATAATCCCACGTAGAGAGAAGAGAGGTGAGCCCGCTCATGCAAGAGGAATGTCTGATCTGCCACGCGCCGCTGGAATATCTCCAGGAGGACGTGCTGATGGAGTGCGAGGTCTGCCGCCGGAGCTTTATGAGCAAGACCCGGTGCGTCAGGGGCCATTATGTGTGCGACGACTGCCACCGGCAGGGCCTGGACGCCATATTCGGTGTTTGTCTGTCAGCGACATCTGCCGACCCCATAGGGATACTGGAGGACATGATGGACCTGCCCTTCTGCCACATGCACGGGCCGGAGCACCACATCATGGCCGGGGCGGCGCTGCTGACGGCCTACCGCAACGCCGGCGGGGACATCGACCTGGAGCGGGCGCTGTTTGAGATGAAGAACCGGGGCAGCCGCGTGCCGGGGGGCTCCTGCGGCTTTTGGGGCGCCTGCGGCGCCGGCATCAGCACCGGCATGTTCGTCTCCATCGTCACCGGCGCCACGCCCCTGGCGGAGGACACCTTCGCCGCGGCCCACCGGATGACAGCCCGGGCCCTGACGGCCATCGCGGAGGTGGGCGGGCCCCGCTGCTGCAAGCGGGACAGCTACCTCTCCATCCTCCAGGCGGTGGATCTCGCCCGGGAGGAGCTGGGCGTCACGATGGAAAAGCGGGAGGTCATCTGCACCCGGGCGGCCAAAAACAACCAGTGCATCGGCAGGCGGTGTCCCTTCTCCCCAGCCAACCACCCAAAAAAGGAGGCGGCGGTATGATCTATCTGGACAACGCGGCCACCACGCTGCACAAGCCGCCCCAGGTCATCCAGGCGGTGGCGGAGGCCATGGCCTCCATGGGCAACGCCGGGCGGGGCGCCCACGGCAGCTCCCTCTCGGCAGCCCGGACGATCTACGAGGCCCGGTGCCAGGCGGCGGCGCTGTTCGGCTGCGCCCGCCCCGACCACGTGGTGTTCACCGCCAACGCCACGGAGTCACTGAACATCGCCATCGGCGGCCTGTTCGCCCCGGGGGACCACATCATCAGCACGGACCTGGAGCACAACAGCGTGCTCCGGCCCCTGTACCGGCTGGAGCGTTCCGGCGTGGCGGTGAGCTTCATGCCGGCGGACCGGCTGGGCCGCGTGGATTACGATGATCTTGACCGGCTGCTGCGGCCCGAGACGAAGGCGGTGGTGTGCACCCACGCCTCCAACCTGACGGGCAACATGCTGGACCTGGCCCGCATCGGCCGCTTCACAAGGGAACACGGCCTGCTGCTGGTGGCGGACGCCTCCCAGACCGCCGGGGCCGCGCCCATCGACATGGCCGCCATGAACATCGACGTGCTGTGCTTCACCGGCCACAAGGGCATGATGGGCCCCCAGGGCACCGGCGGGCTGTGTGTCCGGGAGGGGGTGGAGATACGCCCCTGGGCCGTTGGCGGCAGCGGTGTGCAGTCCTACAGCCAGACACAGCCGGAGGAGTACCCCACCCGCCTGGAGGCGGGCACCCACAACGGCCACGGCCTGGCGGGCCTGTCCGCCGCCATGGCCTTCCTCACAGAGACCGGCGTGGAGACTATACACGCCCGGGAGATGGCCCTGATGCGCCGGTTCTACGACGGCGTGCGGACCATCGACGGCGTGACGGTATACGGCGACTTTGACGCCCCGGACCGGGCGGCCATCGTCTCCCTGAACATCCGGGACTATGACTCGGGGGACGTCTCCGACGCCCTGGCGGAGGAGTACGGCATCGCCACCCGCCCCGGCGCCCACTGTGCCCCCCGGATGCACCGGGCCCTGGGTACGGAGGAGCAGGGCGCGGTCCGGTTCAGCTTTTCCTGGTACAACACCGAGACGGAGGCGGACGCCGCCGTCCGGGCCGTGGCCGCCCTGGCCGCGGAGACGGCCTGAGAGCGGAGGGCTGTCCTATGCGCGTGAAGGAGCTGAAGCTGGTCGTCACCTTCCACACCACCGCCGACGCCATGGCCATGGAGAAGGCCTGCAAGCAGGCCCAGGCCCCCGGGCGGCTCATCCCGGTGCCCCGGGCCATCTCCGCCGGGTGCGGGCTGGCCTGGTGCGCGCCGCTGGACTGCGAGGAGCAGCTGCGCTCACTCATGGCCCAGGTGGGCCTGGAGGAGGAGAACATCCACACCTGTATGGTATGAGACGGGTCCATTATAGAGATACTCTATAATAGGCGGGATTCTATTTGACTTTCCCCGGTGGATAACATATAATGGCAGACACGAGGACAAGCATATGGGGGCGGGTAGGTAACTGGTGTGCCTCCTGGTCTTCAAAACCAGTGTAGGGCGTGAAGAGCGTCCTGGGTGGGTTCGATTCCCACACGTCCTCGCCATGGAGCACGTTTCCGGCATCGCCGGGGACGTGCTTCTGGCTGTCAAAGAGACTTCTTTGACAGCCAGAAAGCCGAGTATTTCCTGCCGTCAAAGCCGGCATGAAATACTGCCGCTGCGCGGCGCAAATGCGGGCATTTGCCGGCTTTTGATCCCATTTGAGGCGGGGCTCCGCCCCCCTCAAGCTCCCCCTGCATCATCCAAACATCCACGTGTTTTTTGACAAGCTCGAGCACGCCCCCGGCTTAGCCGTGGACGTGCTTTTTCCATGTCCGAGCATGTCCGCGCACATTCATAGATTTTGGAAATATATGTCCGAAGTTATCGAAACATAGAATTGGACAGGAGGAATTTTCAAAATTATAATAATTGTATAAATCTGACAGATGCTGGGCATGGCCGCCGTCTGTCGCACTTTGAAGGAGGACAAAACATGAATCGACTCTTCGACACGAAATGGAAGCTCGCCATCGGCGGCCTTCTGTTCGGCGTGCTGGCGGTGATCCTGGCCGTGAGCGGGAACCCGAAGAACATGGCCATCTGCGTGGCCTGCTTCATCCGGGACATGGCCGGCAGCCTGAAGCTCCACAGCGCCGGCGTGGTGCAGTACTACCGGCCGGAGATCGTGGGCTTCGTCTGCGGCTCGTTCCTGATCGCCCTGGCGACCAAGGAATACCGCACCACCGCCGGTTCCTCGCCGGTGATCCGGTTCCTGCTGGGCTTCATCATGATGGTGGGCGCCCTGGTGTTTTTGGGCTGCCCCCTGCGGATGCTCATCCGTATGGCCGCCGGCGACGCCAACGCCTATGTGGGCCTGGTGGGCTTTGCCGCCGGCATCGG
>CANQIH010000081.1 GCA_947624035.1 uncultured Oscillospiraceae bacterium
AGCAGCTCTCCAAGGAGTTCTCCTGCGACTACGACGAGACCGGCTCCATCGGCAAGCGCTACCGCCGCCAGGACGAGATCGGCACGCCGTTCTGCGTGACGCTGGACTTCCAGACCGTGGGCGACGGCGAGATCGAGGCCGACCGGTGCGTCACCGTCCGGGAGCGGGACTCCATGGAGCAGGTGCGCATCCCCATGGATCAGGTGGCGGACTACATCGCCCAGCGTATCAAGTACTGATTTGGAAGAGGAGCGGCAGGCGGCCCGTGAGCAGGAGCCAAAGCTCACGGCGGGCCAGGAGTTCGTGAAAAAGCTCCGCCCTCTGGGGTGCGTGCTCTTTCTGCTGATGTCCGTGACGGCGACGGTGCTGTGCTTCACGGCCGGCCGGGACCCCATCCCCGGCTATCAGCCGCCGGAGCGGGCCAGCTATGAGGACGACCTGGGCCGGCTGGCGGATGTGCTGGAGGAACAGGTGTTCCCGGAGCTGCCCGAGTACGATATGACCGCCCGGGTGACCGGGGATACCGTCACCGTCACCATCGATGAGGACCATTTCGCGGTGGGCCGTTCGGCCATCCTGCGGTATTTCCCGGAGGACCTCATCACGTTTGAAAGGGGCTGAACGTCTGTGAAGATCAAGGTAGCCGCCGCCGCGCCGGAGATGCTGCCCGGCCAGCCCGGCCGGAACATGGGCAACGTCCTGGCCGCCATCAGCCGGGCCAGGGACGACGGCGCCGCCATACTGGTGCTGCCCGCCGGTCTGCCCGACGACATGAACGAAGGCGCCATCCGCCGCCAGGCCGGGAAGATGACCGTCTACCCCCTGATGGAGCCCTCCCTCTCCCGGGAGGAGCTGACGGGAAAGCACCAGGGCGTGGACATCCTCTGCTGCTCCTCCGACAGCCCCGCAACCGCCTCGTCCCACTTCGAGACCGACGAGCTGGCCGCCCTGGCCAGCCATGATAACGCCGCCGTGGTGGTCATGGCCTGCCCCCTGGGCGGGGACGGAGGCACCCTCTATACGGGCCGGTGCGTCATCGCCCAGAACGGCGCGCTTTTGACCAGCGCCGACGGCTACGTGTCCGCCACGGTGACGGTCCCCAGGCGGGATGTGAAGCAGCCTGTCACGGGCACGGTCACGAGCCAGCCCCTGTGCCCCTGGGTGCCTGACCCGGAGATGCTGCCCCGCATCCTGCGGCTCCAGGCCGACGGCCTGGCCCGGCGGATGATGGCCCTGGGCGAGACCCAGCTCACCGTCAAGGCCGGGCGGGACGCCTCGTCCCTGCTGGCCCTGGCCGCCTGCGGCGCGGCGGTGGACCGCCTGAAACTCTCCCGCAAGAACATCCACGTCCAGGCCACCGGCAACCGGGCCCACCAGATCGCCGCCGCCATGGGCGTCACCGTGGGCGGCAGGGGCGGCCTTGCGGTGGACACGGCGGACCTGACCGCCCGGGCCGTGGAGGGCGTGACCCCCGAGCACTACGCGGTCAACGCCACCATCCCCCGGCACGTGGCCCGGCTGGCCATCCGGTACTACGCCAACACCTGCGGGGACATGAACATATCCGGCCCCATCCGCTCCATCGTCCGGGATGACGGGGAGCCCTGGGAGCTCTATGACTTTCTGCTCCACTTCTCCCTGGTGTACGACCTGCCCAAGTGGGGTCAGGCCCGGCTGCTGGAGGACACCTTCAAGCCCTTCCACAAGTCCGAGGTCATCTCCGGCGTCCTGGACCGGTTTTTCGACTGCTACCGCCGTCCCGCCCCCTGCGACGGGCCCATCGTGTTCAGCACCGACGTCCGGCCCTCCGCTACATAAGCATTTTTATACCCGCGCCTCCGCTCAAAATGGGCGGGGGCGCTGCCCTTTTGGGAGAAAATGACGGCGGGCATATTGGCAACCGGCCAAACTTATGTTACAATTTAAAAAACATCGAAGATATGAGAGGGAGACATAGCTATGAAAAAACTGCTCGTATTCATCGTCACAGCGGCGCTGCTGGTCACCCCGGCACTGGCTTCCGCCGAGCCCATCCTCCCGGACGGCGCGGCACCGGACACTATGCACCATGTCACCGTGGAGGTCACCAAGGAGGCCACCTGCGGGGAGAAGGGCCTTCTGACCTACTCCTACGACGGGGAGCCCTACCTGACCGTGGAGACCCTGCCCACCGGTGAGCACACCCCCGACGGGCCCGCGGCCACCTGCACCGAGCCCGTGGCCTGCGCTGTCTGCGGCACCATCCTGGAGCCCGCCGCCGGCCACGCCTATACGTACCAGTATGACGCGGAGCAGAACGAGGACGGCACCTTCGCCTCCTTCGGCACCTGGAAGTGCGACACGTGCGGCGACGTCATGGAGGCCACTGAGGGCAACGCCGTGTACTACTACGGCCTTGCGGAGGCCCCCGATCCCGCCGCGGGTGGGTCCGCCGCGGAAGGGACTGCCAGCGACGCCACTCCTGCCGATGCCGCGGAGGAGGCCACCCCCGCCGACGCCGGGTCGGAGCCCGCTCAGCAGAGCGAGGGCCGCAGCCTGAACACGGTGTGGATCGTCCTGGCCGTGGTCATCGTGGTGGTGCTGGCGGCGCTGATGCGCTCCTTCGGAAAAAAGCGTCCCGTCCGGAAAGAGGACGGGGAGGAGTGAGACCCCTGTCCCAAGACCAGGGGTAAAGCGCCCATGTTGAGGAACATCAAATCCGCCTTCTACTGCGTCACGCTCAGCGTCCTCTGCATCCTGCTGACGTTCCTGTGTGCCGCCATGAGCTGCCATGGGGCCCTCCTGGGCCCCTTCAGCGTCTGGCCCGCCGGGCACGTGACGGCCGTTCGGACCGCGGGCAGCCTGGCCTGCGCCGTTTTGGCCTTCGTCTATGGCACGTGTTTTCTCAAATACGGTGTGCGCAGGACATTGATCCCCTGCGCGATGCTATGTGCCCTGGGCTGCGTGGGCATCGCCGCCGCGGGGGGCCTGGCCGTGTACGGCGGCGCGGGCAACCTTTGGCTGTTCTGCCTGTCCGGCCTCGTGCTGCGCTGCTGCTCCCTGGGCCTTCTGATGGCCTGCTTCCAGCTGATCGCCAGCTGGTTCATCCGCTGCCGGGGCCGTATGCTGGGCGTCGCCGCCATGGGCGTGCCCCTGTTCGCCGCTTCCGCGCCCGGCATCGTGCGCCTTATCGCCGGGCCCATGGACGGCGACTACCGCTTCCTCTGCGCCGGGGCCGCCGTGGCGCTGACGGTCCTGGCCGCCGCCGTGCGGCTTCTGGTCCGGGAGACGCCGGAGGAGGCGGGGCTCTACCCCGACGGCGGGGACCGGGCCCCTCTGTCCGAGGCGGGCGCGCCGGCCGTGCCCATGACCGCGGGGCAGGTGCTGTCCCAAAAGCGGGCTTGGGTCCTCATAGCGTCCTACGGCGCGTTTTTGTACGCCTTTTGCGGCTGCATGGGCGCCATGGGCCCGGACGCCGTCAAGTGGATGACGGCGGGGGGCCTGCTGGGCGTACCGGTGAGCTTCCTCTTTGGATGGCTGGATGACCGCTTTGGCGCGGCCGCCGCGTCCCTGGCCTTAGGGCTCGCGGAGGTCATGGCCGCCGTGGCGCTGCTTTTCATGCCCGCGGGCGGCAGCGGCGCCCTGGGGGCCGTGTGGTGCCTGGGCGCGGCCGGTATGACCGGCGGCGCGCTCACGCTGCAGCCGGCCGCCGTGGCCCACGCCTATGGCCGCCGCGGCTATCCGTACGCCAGCCCCGTCATCCTGGCGGTGCAGCTCATACCCGCCGCCCTGGGCGCATGGGTCACCGGCGCACTGGCGGACGCCGGCCGGGGCGGGCTGGCCTATGGCATATGCCTGGCCGCCGCCGTGCTGGGCCTGGCCGTCTCCCGCCTGCTCAGGGGCGTGCCCGGCGCCGATGACGCCGGCCGGGGCCGCGCCGGGACCTGATCTCTGAACGACAAATAATGACCGCGGAGGAGTTTCACGCTCCTCCGCGGTCCTTTTTTATTTTTATTCCAGCCCCCGGGCCTTTTTGATGGCCCGGATGTCGCTGCCCACGAAGGGCAGCACCAGGTACTCCCCCTCCAGGCGGCTCATGATCTGGGGCGTGTACCGCTCGGCCATCATGCCGGGGGTGAGGTTGGTGCTGATGATGGTCCGCTTCTTCCCGATGAGCCGGTCGTTCACCAGGGAGTACAGGGCGCTGCTCACGTGCTTGGCCTGCATCTCCGTGCCCAGGTCGTCCAGGATGAGCAGGTCGCACTCCGTCAGCCGGCGTATGAGGTCCGCGGCCTCCCCGGCGGCGTCGGGCTCCCAGCTCAGCCGCTGCCGGTAGGCGTCCAGGGCCACCCCGGCGGTCTCGTACACCACGGAGAACCCCTGCTGGCTCACCTCCCGGGCGATGCAGGCCGAGAGGAAGGTCTTGCCCAGGCCCGTGCCCCCCCGGAACAGGAGGTTGGACCGGCCCTGCCGGAAGTTCAGCGCGTAGTCGTAGCAGACGCCGAACACGTTTTCCATGTGCTGCCGGGGAGCTATGCCGGTGACCGGGTCCGGCCTGTCGTCATAGAGGCCCAGATCGAAAGTGCCGAAGCTCTCGCTGCCCAGCCGCAGCAGGGCGGACAGGTCCTGGGCCCGGGCCTTCTCGTAGAGCTTCTCCAGGCAGGAGCACATGACCCCCTCCACGTACCCGGTGTCCCGGCACTTGGGGCAGTCCCAGGCCCCGTCCAGCCAGTCCAGGGGCCAGCCGTTCTCCACCAGCAGCTCCGCCCGCCGGGCCTGGAGCTCCAGACTCTCCTGCCGGAGGCTGTCTATGGGCTGGGGGTCCCCGCCCAGGGCGGCGGCCGCGGCCCGGGCCGTCAGGGCGGCGATCTGCCCGTCCAGCTGCCGCAGCGCCGGGACCCTGGCGTAGGCCGTCTCATGGCGGCGCCGGTCCTCCCGGATGCTCCGGCGGCGGATATCCTCTTTTTCCTCCCGGGCCCGGGCCAGCAGCTTCCCGTCCATCTCTTATATCTGTCCCTTCTTTATCTTCTCCCGCATGGTCCGCAGCCGCTCCAGATCCTGGGCGCTGGACGTCTCGTTGGCCACGGCGCCCCGCTGCCGGGTCCGGGCGGGCTTGCGGTCGCCCTGCTCGATCTCGTCCACGGTGTGCAGGCCCTTCTCGTCCCAGGACCGAACGATGGAGTTCATATACCGCCAGCGCAGCTCCCCGGTGTTGACCACGGTCCGGTCCGCGGCCACAGCCAATGCCTCCGGCCCGAAGCCCATGTCGATCCAGCTGTCGATATACTTCCGCTCGGTGGGGGACAGCTCCCGGTTTTTCAGGCCCATGGCCCGCTGGATCTCCCCCGACAGGGACTTGCGGCGGGCCAGCTCCGCCAGCCACGCCTCCGCCTGCTCATAGGTGACGATCTCCCGGTTGCACCAGGAGTAGGCCTCCCGCTCGATGACGGGAAAGCCCAGGTTCTTGGACGGGCCGTACCGCTCCTCGTGCTCCTCCTTGCAGTGGTGGATGAGCAGCATGATCACGTCCACCGGCAGGGCCAGGGTGTCGTATATGCCGAAGAGCCGCTTCACGTCCGGGGTGGACAGCACCCGGCCCAGGGTGGCCTGGGTCTCCTCCACCAGGGTGAGGAACTCCGGGTCCGACTGGGTGCGGCGCACCACGTCCCGGGCCTCGTACTCCGGCAGCTCAGAGGAGGGCTCCGGCATCCCGGCGGAAAGGATGCCCATCCGGGTGAGCCGCGCAGCGGCGGCCTCCACGGCCCGCACCGACAGCCGCAGCTCCCGGGCGGCCCGGTCCACGTCCAGCGCCCCGCCGTTTTTCATAAGGTGCAGATATAGCAGCGCCCCGTCCCCGTCGCTGGCGTCCATTAAAAGCTCCGCGTCCCGCAGGGGGACCGGCAGCACCTGGGCCATGTTCAGTTTTCGCGTCGCATCGTTCATCTTTCGTTCCCGGGGTGTTCACAGTTCTAAAACAAATCTGGTATATTATATCATTTGCGGGCTGATGTTACAAGTTTTGATTCGCCGGCCGGCCCTGAAAGCCTTGAAAAGCCCCGGTTTTATGAGCTTTTTTGGGGATTTCCACTTGTTTTATACCGACGTTTATTTTATAATGAGGGGTATAGCTGACGGGAGGCGACCCCACGTCGGTTTCTGGCGGCGGGTCTGCGCCCGTGCGGCGTCAAATCCCTTGGAAATACGGGAGTATTCCCTGCGGGCTTTTTCTAGCCCGAACGAAGACCCGTTCGCCAGAAACTGCTTCGCACCCCATGGGGAGCAGTTTTCGAGGGATTTTCACTGAGGCGGAGGAAGGCTTGCTGGCGCAAGCCGACGACAACGAGGTGAAAAGCGCCGAAAAGAGCCCCCGTGGGGCGATGCGTGGCCGCCTCCCGTCAGCTATTGTCCAAGGTATGCACATCACTGGCCGCGGCGCGGCCATGACTCACGGGGGAACTATGCTGCAGCTTCTCGCGCCCGCCGGGAGCACGGAGGCGGTCATCGCCGCCGTGCAGAGCGGCGCCGGCATGATCTATATCGGCTCCGGCCTCACGGCGGCCGGCAGGGGAGAGGACCCGATGGACGGGGCCGCCCTGGCCGACGCGCTGCGGTATTGCCGTGTGCGCGGCTGCCCCGCCGTGGTGGTGATGGACGAGCTGGTGACCGACGAGGCCATGGCGTCCGCGGTGGAGCGGGCCGCGGCGGCGGCGGAGCTGGGCGCCCATGCCCTGCTGGTGCAGGATCTGGGCCTGGCCGCCGTGCTGCGGAAGGTCTTGCCGGACATGCCCCTCTGGGGCGGCGTGCGGCTGGGGGTCAGCAGCCTGGCGGGGGCCCTCTCCGCGGCGGCCCTGGGCCTGACCCGGGTGGCCCTGTCCCCGGAGCTGAGCGCGGACCAGGTGGCGTATATCGCCCAGAACGCCCCCATCGAGACCATGGTGTGCGTCCACGGGCCTGTGTGGTTCGCCCACGGCGGCCAGTGCTACATGAGCGCTTTGGGTGACGATAAGCTCAGCGACAACTGCCGCCGGTGCGCCGAGCCCTGCCGGGGGCGGCTGAGCCTGGGCGGGCGGATGGACGAGTACCCCATGGCCATCGCCGACGTGTGCCTCATCGACCATTTGCAGGAGCTGGAGGGGGCCGGGGTCGCCTGCGCGGTGATCACAGGCCGGGGCCGGCGGCCCGAGTATGTGGCCTACGTGACCCGGCTGTACGCCCGGGCCATCCGGGAGCAGGTGCTGCCCACCGCCGAGGAGCGGGAGGAGCTGGCCGGTTACTTCGCCCCCACAGGCCTCTCGGACGGGTACTATACCGGCGCGCCGGGACCGGACATGTTCGGCGTGGTCAGGGAGCCGGACCGGGCCGCGGAGCGGCTGTACGCCGACGTGCGCAAAAGCTACATGAACGGGGAGCTGCGCCGGGTGCCGGTGAAGTTTTACGTCATACTCCAGCAGGACAAGCCTGCCATTTTCGCCGCCGAGGACGGCCACGGCCACCGGGCGGTGTATAACAGCTTCGAGCCCACCGACCTGGGCCGCCAGGGCCTCACCGAGGGCCGGGTGCGGGAGATCATGCACCGGACCGGCGGCACGCCCTACAACTGCACCGAGGTCAACTGCGCCATCGGCCAGAACCTGGACTACCCGGACGAGGCGGTGGACGAGGCCAGGCGGGAGCTTTTGAGCCGCATCACGGAGCAGAACCGCGCCGTGGCCCCGGTGCGCCGGGAGGAGATGCCTCCCATGCCGGAGGGCGCGGAGCTCACGGGCCGCCCCAAGTTCATTTTGCAGGTGAGCCGGGCCGATCAGCTGACCGAAGAGCTGGCCGGGACCGGGGCGGACCTGCTGTACGTCCCGGCGGAGATACTGGCGGCCGGCGCCCCGGCGGTGGACGCCTTCCGGGCCCGGGGCACCCAGATCGCCGCGGTGCTGCCCCGGGTGGTGACCCAGGCGGAGGAACCGGTGCTGCGGGAGCTTCTGGCCACCTTGCGTGACCAGGGCGTGGACCAGGTGCTGGCCGGGAATCTGGGCTTTCTGCCGGCGGCCCGGGAGGCCGGCATGGGCTTCCGGGGCGACTTCGGGCTGAACGTGGTCAACTCCTGGGCCCTGAAATTCCTGAGCCGGGCGGGCTTTCTCTCCGTGACCGCCTCCTTTGAGCTGGAGGCGAAGCAGATACGGGCCCTGTCCAAGTCCCTGCCCACGGAGATGATTATTTACGGCCGCATGCCGGTGATGGTGGCGGACCACTGCCTCATCCGGGCCAGCGCGGGCCGGTGCGCCTGCGCCACGCCCAGCAGCATGGCCGACCCCTTCGGCAGCGTGTACCCGGTGGAGAAGGAGTTCGGCTGCCGCAATGTGGTCTACGACGGCAAGAAGATATTCCTGGCGGACCGGCCGGAGCTCTATGCCGGCGGCGGCCTCTGGGGCATGCGCCTGCTGTTCACCACGGAAAACCCCCGGGAGTGCGTCAGCGTGGCGGAGCGCTACCGGGACCGCAATACATACGAGCCCACCAACGTGAGCCGCGGCGCCTACCTGAAAGGAGCTCTATGGACCTGATACTGGCCTCGGCCTCGCCCCGGCGGCGGGAGCTGATGGAGCATATCGGCCTGGGGTTTCAGGTCATCCCCGCCCGGGGGCCGGAGACGCCCCCCGCTGGCCTGGACGCCGGGGAGACGGCGGCGGCCCTGTCCCTGGCCAAGGCCGCCGAGGTCGCAGCCGCCTGGCCGGAGGCCATCGTCGTCGGCGCGGACACGGTGGTGGAGATAGACGGCGAGATATTGGGAAAGCCCCGTGACGGGGCGGACGCGGCGCGGATGCTCCGGCTGCTCAGCGGCCGGGCCCACAGCGTGTATACCGGCGTCACGGTGATAAAAGGCGAGACCCGCCTGACCCGGTACGAGCGGACGAGGGTGTATTTTCGCCCCCTGACAGATCGGGAGATCGGCGCCTACATCGCCACCGGCGAGCCCATGGACAAGGCGGGTGCCTATGGCTATCAGGG
>CANQIH010000082.1 GCA_947624035.1 uncultured Oscillospiraceae bacterium
CCGCCCATATCTGGTTGCACCGCAGCTGCTCGTCCGCCCTGGTGCCGGAGAGCACGTCCCTGAGATAGCCCCGGTCCTCCATCCAGAACTTATCCGTGAAGGACTGCCGGACCTTATCTGCCAGGGCGTCGTATGTTCCGCCGTCCTCCCCGGCCACAGGTGCCAGCCGGGCCATGATGCGCAGGGCGCTGTACCAGTAGGCGTTGATCTCCACCGGCTTGCCGTGGCGGGGGGTGGGGAGGACGTCACCGATGCGCACGTCCATCCATGTCACCTGGTCCAGCCCGGCCCCGGCCCGGATGAGCCCGTCGCCGTCCATGGCGATGGAAAAGCGGGTGCCGGTCTCGTAGGCCCGGACGATGCGGGCCAGCACCGGCCAGGCCTCCCGCACGAAGGCCCCGTCGCCGGTGCGCTGGAAGTACAGCCACAGGACGTTTATGAGCAGCAGCGGCGCGTCCGCGCTGTTGTACATGGGCTCCGTCCCGCCCTCGGGAAAGAGGTTCGGCACAAGCCCGTCCCGCTCATAGGCTAAGAAGGTCCGCAGGATGCCCCGGGCGGCGCCGTATTCCCCCCGGGCCAGCACGCAGCCGGGCAGGGCGATCATGGTGTCCCGGCCCCAGTCCCCGAAGAAGGGGAAGCCCGCCAGGACGGTCTTGCCACCGCTGCCGGCCCGGTCCGCGAGGAAGGCGGCGGCGGCCCGGGCCAGCTCTTGGGCCACGGGGTCCCGGAAGCCGGACTTCTCCAGCAGGGCGCGCTGCCGCCGGGCGGCGTCCTCTACGATATGCGCCCCGGACCTGGCTATGGGCTCTGTGGAGAACACCAGCTCCAGACGGCCCGCCTCCCCCGGGGCCACGGGCATGCTGGCGGCGCAGCAGGCCCCGCCCACACCGCCGGGGGCCCGGCCGTCCTTTTCGTCATCGGCGTAATACAGGGTCTCGTACCGCGGGGGTTCCGGCCGCAGCCGGCCGGTGGCGGTGATGTGCACCGTGTACGGCCCGCACCGGACCGCGCCATCCGCGAAGCGGAGGGGCATGGGCTCCCGGGGCGGCTCACCTTTCGGGGTGAACTGGAACACCGGGACCACATGCAGGGTGCAGGGCGACGGTGAGCGGTTCTCCACGTCGTATACCACCGCGGCGGCGTTGGCCCCGTGCTCCACAGCGCAGCGGCGGGTGACATGCACGCTGCCCGCCTCATACGCCCAGCAGGGGACGCCGTCCCAGGTGAAGCGGACCAGACGCCGGTATCCGTCCTCCTCCGGTGCGCCGCCGGCAAAGCGCTGGCTGGAGAGGAATGCCGCCTCCCCGCCCGCCTCCAGCGTCTCCGAGAGCCGGTGTACCAGGCCGTACCGCTTGTTGGGCGTCTCCGCCGCCACCAGCAGCCCCTGGTCGCAGCGGGAGACGGAAAAGACAGCCGAGGTGGAGGCAAAGCCCCCCAGGCCGTTGGCCATCAGCCAGCAGGTTTTCTCCCCCTGGGACAGGGTGGATATATCCTCGTTTTCGTAGGTGAATGTCATAGTCTCTCCTTTACCGCTGCCCCAGGATCAGCGCCGACACCGGCGCCAGCTTGGCGGTCCCCTCGATGGGCCGGGGGTCCTGCCACAAAAAGCTGGATCCCCCGTCCGCCAACACGTCCCACTGGCCCGGGGGCAGGAGCACGGAAATGCTGTCCGCCTGGGCGCTGTAGAGCAGCAGAAGCCGCCGCCAGGGGCTTTCTCCCCCCGCGTTGTCCACCAGGATGGCCGCGCTGTCCTCCGCCGGGGCTGGGAGGGGCGCGACGCGCTCCGCCGCATGAGATGTCTTGTCCCGGAGGCCCGGCAGCCGCATCCGCAGGGCGATAAGGCCCCGGTAGTAGTCCACCAATGCTTGATTCTCCCAGGCCCGGGTCCAGTCCAGCCGGTTCACGGAAAGGGGGGCGTTGTAGGTGTTTTTCATGCCCAGCTTCGTGCGGGCGAACTCCTCCCCGGAGAGGAAAAAGAGCGTCCCCTGACAGGTGAACAGCATGGCCGCCGCCAGCCGGTTTTGCCGCAGCAGCGCCGGGGGGCAGGCCGGGGAGAGGGGGTCCGCCCCAGCGGCGTGGACCAGCTTGTCCCAGAGGGTCCAGTCGTCGTGGCAGGAGAGGTAGCTCACCGTCTGGGAGGGTGCCCGCACCGCGGCGTCCGGGCACCCGGCCCAGCCCATGACGCAGCAGGCCATCTGATCGCCGTCCAGCCCGCCGCCGTTTACGAAGCCCCGGTCGTTCGCGTGCCACAGGCCGCCCTTTATGGCGTCCCGGGTATTGTCGCAGAAGGCGGCGATGTGCTGATCCATTTGGGCAAGGCCCTCCTTGTCCGCCAGCACCGTCCCCGGCCGGGCGGCGGTGTCCCCCGCGGACCAGGGCTCCCCCAGCATCAGCTTCTCCCCGGGGTCCCAGCGCCGGTCCAGCTCCCGGCGTATGCGGTCCATCAGGGGTACGTCCAGCAGGCCCATCAGGTCGAAGCGGAAGCCGTCGATGTGGTACTCCTCCGCCCAATATAGAACAGAATCCAGGATGTACTGGCCGCACATGCTCCGCTCGGAGGCCAGGTCGTTGCCGCAGCCGGAGCCGTTGGAATCGGCGCCGTCCGGCTCCTGCCGGTAGTAGTACCCCGGCACGGTGCGCTCCAGCCAGGAGTCCCGGCTGTAGGTGTGGTTGTACACCACGTCCATGATAACCCGGAGCCCGTTTTTGTGCAGAGCCTGCACGGCCCGCTTCAGCTCCCGGACGCGGACCTCCCCCCGGGCGGGGTCGGTGGCATAGGACCCCTCCGGCACGTTGTAGTTCACCGGGTCATAGCCCCAATTGAACTGGTCCGGGGGGCCGCCCTCGTCCACGGAGCCGAAGTCGAACACGGGCATCAGCTGCACGTGGGTGACCCCCAGGCGGCGCAGGTAGGCGAGACAGGTGGGATGGGCCCCGCCGCCGTTCAGGGTGGTGTCCTCCAGGCACAGGGCCAGGAACTTCCCCCGGTACTGCTCCGGCACGCCGGAGGCCGGGTCCCAGGAGAAGTCCTTGACATGCAGTTCATAGATCACCGTCTCCGGCGGCAGGGGCGGGGCCTTATCCGCGTCCCAGCCCTCCGGGTCCGTGCGGGCCAGGTCAAGGACCATGCTCCGCTGTCCGTTGAGGCCGCAGGCCCGGGCGTATGGGTCTGCCGTGGCCCGGGTCTCCCCGTCCGCGGTCACCAGGTAATCGTAATAGAGCCCGTCCAGGCTTTCCGCCGCGGCATAGCGCCACAGGCCCCGGTCCTCCCGTGCCAGAGGGACCTGGCGGATGGGCTCGCCCCCGGTGCCGGTCTCATAGAGCCGGAGGGTCACCGCCTCCGCCGTGGGGGCCCAGAGGCGAAACTCCGTGCCGTCAGAGGAGCAGAAGCAGCCCAGGGGGGTATCGCAGTGGTACCGGGCCTCAAAGTCCGGCGCGTCGAAGTCGTGTGTCATGGGGCGCCGTCCTCCCGTCTCAGGCGCAGCCCAGCACCACGCTGGTCTGTGCGTCCAGGGTGAGCACGGTGCCCTCCAGGGCGGCATTGCCCAGGCCGATGGCGGCGTGGATGCCGGTGATCTCCAGGCCTGTCACGTCGGCCAGGTTCAGGGTCACGGCGTCCTGGGTGGTGTTGTGCAGCACCATCACCGTGTCGTCCCCATAGCGGGAGATGAAGCCGCCCGCGTTGGTGCCCTCCAGGGCCAGGGCCGTGTAGTCCCCGTGGACGATGGCGGGCTCGGCCTTGCGCAGCATGATGAGCCTTTTGTAGTAGGAGTAGAGGCTGCCCTCATCCGCCATCTGCTCCGCGGCGGTGGCGTTGGCCCGGTCGTGGTCGTAGCTGGCCCCCTCCGGGTCCTCCACCGTGTCGCCGTCGCCCCACTCCATCTTCAGGCGGCGGTTGGCGTCCGTCGTGGAGCCGCCCCGGGAGCCCCGGGCGCCCAGCTCCTCGCCGTAGTAGAGGAAGGGGGAGCCGGGGGAGAGCAGATAGAGGTTCGCGGCCATCTGCATCCGCCCGGTGGCGGAGGTCAGATACCCGGCGGCCCGGTCCATGTCGTGGTTGGCCACGAAGGGCACGAACAGGGCGTCCCCGTTCAGAGCCTTCACCCGGTCCAGGTAGTCCTGGACATAGGCGGTGTACTTGTTCACGTTGCCCCCCTGGGCGGCCTGGGCGATGAGGCCGCTGGCCTGGGCCACGGTGAAGTCGAAGCAGTTCAGGGCGGGGTAGTACCGGTCCGTGACGGTGTCGGAGTCCCACACCTCCGCCACGGCGTACATGTCCGGGTACGCCTCCCGCAGCCGGTCCATGTACCACTGCCAGAACGCCGCGCTTT
Source organism: uncultured Oscillospiraceae bacterium (assembly GCA_947624035.1). GTDB lineage: Bacteria > Bacillota > Clostridia > Oscillospirales > Oscillospiraceae > CAJOIG01. The sequence continues at coordinate 4,329 of CANQIH010000082.1, forward strand.
TGGCGTCGTCCCCGAAGTAGATGTACTTGGCCGCGTCGAAGCGGAAGCCGTCCACGCCCAGGTCCAGGTAGTGCCTCGCCACGTCCAGCACCGCCTGGCGCACATCGTCGTTGTCGTAGTCCAGCTCCGGCATGGCCTCGGAGAAGTTGCACTCGTAATATACGTCCGTGCCGGACAGCTTGGCGAAGGTCCGCCCGGCGGGCACCGGCTCGCCCTCGGTGTAGCAGGCGTAGAAGTCATAGTATGGGTCATCGGCGTCCCCGTCGCGGCGGGCCTGGGCGAAGGCCTGGAACCAGGGGTTTTGCAGGCCCGTGTGGTTGATGGCCAGGTCCAGGATGACCTTCACGTTCCGCTCATGGCAGAGCTCCGCAAGCTCCCGCAGGTCGTCCTCAGTGCCGAAGGCCGGGTCGATGGCATAGTAGTCGTCCGCGTCGTACTTGTGGTAGCTGCCGGAGGTGAAGATGGGGGACAGCCACAGTCCCTCCACCCCCAGGCTGAGGCCGTCGCCGTCGTCCCCGTCATTGAGGTAGTCCATCCGGTCGATGATGCCCCGCAGGTCGCCGGTGCCGTCGCCGTCCGAGTCGGAGAAGGAGCCCACGAAGATCTCGTAGAACACCCGGCAGTTGTCCCCGGCGGGCTGGGGCGTGAGCGCGGCGATGTCCACCGCGGCCTCGTCCCGGGGACGGACGCCGGCGGCGCAGCAGGTGAGGGCCAGCAGGGCCGCAAGGAGCAGGGCCAATATGCGTTTCATACAGACGTCCTCCGCATCGTTTTTTCTGACCCTATGTTACAAATTCGCCGGGGAAAAGTCAAGAGGGCGGCTGCCGCCCGCTTGTACCTTTTGAGGATTTGTGGTATTGTTGGGAGAAAGGTGGGAAGCAGAATGGACGGAAAAGTCACGGAGCTGTACGGCGGCGATATCCACGCCCGGCTGGAGCGGCGGATGAAGCGCTGGCGGCTCGTACTGTGTATACTGGCCGCCGCAGGGCTGGGGGCGTGCCTCGTGCTGATCGCCCTCACGGGCACGTTGAACGCCCAGCGGATGGAGCTTAGGTGCGTGGCGGTGAGCACCGCCGTGGGCTGGGTCGTGCTCTATGGCTGGATGTTCGTGGTGACCCCCGCCCGGCGGGAGCTGGCTCACGCCGCCATGCTGCGCCGGGAGGAGCGGCAGCGGCTGGAGGGGACCGTCACCGTCACGGATGAGGGGTTCAAAATACGTAAGAGCGTGGCCGTCCGGCGGGTGGAGGTCCGCAGCGGGGAGGAGACCCACCGGCTGCTGGTGTGCGAGAGCCGGGCGAAGGACCTGGCGGCGGCGTGTCCGGCGGCGGTGTACGCCTGCCACGGCTATGTGGCCGCCTATGAGGTGACGGCATGAGAGTGGTGAAGAACATATTCTCCCAGCTGCACACCTTCGTGCTGTGGCTGCTGGCGTCGGCCCTCTTTTGGGGCTGGATATTCACCTTCGTCACCGACACCTCCCCGGAGAAAAAGGTGACGGTGTACTGCCGCGTCCCGGCGGTGGAGGACACGGCCATGGCGGCGGCCCTGGAGCGGGATATGCCGGAGGGGCTGCGGATGGTCCAGGTGCACTCCTTCGACTACGTGATGTTCGGCACGGACGCCTTTGACCGGGGGGACGTGTTCATCGTCCCCGCCTCCGAGGACCCGGATTTCGTGAAGGACCTGCTGCCCCTGGAGGGGGAGCGGGGCACCGAGATATACGACGCCGAGACCGGTAAGGGCGCGGCCACGGCCTACATCCAATATGGCGATGAGGACTACTACATATACCTGGGCTCCGGCTCTGTGCATCTGGAGGACGGCGCCGCTATGGCGGTGGCCCGGGCCATCCTGGCGCTGGAGTGACGGGCGCTTACAATAGGAGGAAATGACGATGAAAAGACATCTTTGGTCCAGAGCGTGCGTGGTCCCGGCGATGCTGCTGGGGGTACTGGCCTGCTGCGCCGGGGCACCCGGGGCCCGGGCGGCCGGGGACAGCCCCCTGTATGTGGAGAAGGTGGAGGGCCTGCCGGAGGACTTCATCATGGGCATGGACGCCTCGTCCGTGATCGCGGAAGAGGACAGCGGCGTGAAGTACTACGGCTTTGACGGCCGGGAGCAGGACGTGTTCCAGACCCTGGCGGAAAGCGGGATCACCCATATCCGGGTGCGGGTGTGGAATGATCCCTATGACGCGGACGGCAACGGCTACGGCGGCGGCAACTGCGACGTGGACAAGGCCGCCGAGATCGGCCGCCGGGCGGCCCAGTACGGCCTGAAGCTCATCGTGAACTTCCACTACTCCGACTTCTGGGCGGACCCGGGCAAGCAGATGGTCCCCCTGGCCTGGGCGGACATGGACGCGGCGGAAATGAGCGAGGCGCTCTATGCCTTCACGAAGGAGAGCCTTGAGAAGATCGCCGGGGCCGGGGCGGACATCGGCATGGTGCAGATCGGCAACGAGACCACCACCGGCATGTGCGGCTTGAAGGACTGGAACGACGTGTTCACACTGATGGCGGCCGGCAGCCGGGCGGTGCGGGAGACATGCCCCGATGCGCTGGTGGCGCTGCACTTCACCAACCCTGAGCGCCCCGGCGCTTACGCCGACATGGCCAGGCGGCTGGACGAGTTCGGCATGGATTACGACGTGTTCGCCAGCTCCTACTACCCCTATTGGCACGGCACGCTGGAAAATCTCTCTGAGGTCCTGGACCAGGTGGCGGAGGATTACGGCAAAAAGGTGCTGGTCATGGAGACGTCCTACGCCTACACCGTGGAGGACACAGACTTTGCCGGGAACACCATCGGCGAGAGCGGTGACGGCATCGTCAAGAACTATCCTTACACCGTCCAGGGCCAGGCCAACGAGGTCCGGGACGTGATCGACACGGTGGCCCATGTGAAAAACGGCATCGGCGTGGTCTACTGGGAGGGCACATGGATCAGCGTGGGCGGCGCAGCCTGGGAGGAAAATTCCGTGCTGTGGGAGAAGTACGGCTCCGGCTGGGCCAGCAGCTATTCCGTGGCCTATGACCCCGACGACGCGGGCAAATACTACGGCGGCTGCGTCGTGGATAACCAGGCGCTGTTCGACCAGACTGGCCGTCCCCTGCCCTCCCTGCGGGTGTTCTCCCTGGTGCGCACCGGCAGCGACGCGCCCATCGTGGCCGACGATATAGACGACGCCTACATAACGGCGGACGTGAACGGCGAGATAAAACTTCCCGAGACGGTCAGCGCCGTCATGACCGACAACTCCCGCCAGGACGTGCCGGTGACGTGGGATCTGAGCGGCGAGACGGTCGAGCAAATGCGCAGCGGCGGGGTCAAGACCTACGAGATCACCGGCCAGGCGGGCGGCCTTCCCGTCCGGTGCTTCGTGGAAATGATGGAGCCCAGCCTGCTGCTGGACGGCGGCTTTGAGGAGGGCGGCGATGCCTGGACGGCCACGGACCTGGCAAGCACCCAGGAGCTTTACGTGGAGGACAAACAGACCGATTCCCTCAGCGGGACCAAGCACTACCACTTCTGGAGCGCGGCGGAAAACTCCGTGGAGTTCACCCTGGAGCAGACCGTGGAGGACCTGGCGGAGGGCAAATACACCTTCTCCATCTCCATCATGGGCGGGGACTGCGGCGACACGGACATCTACGCCTACGTGAAGACGGACGGCGAGACCGTGGACACCGCGCCCCTCGCCGTCAGCTCCTATGGCCAGTGGGACACCGCCCATATCACCTTCTCCGCTCCCGGGGATAAGCCGGTGACCGTGGGCGTCTACGTGAAATGTGCCGGCACGGGCAGCGGCGCCTGGGGCAAGATCGACGGCGCAGCCCTGAACAAGGCGGATTGAGGGGCCCGCATCAAAAATGTTGAATAAAAACTTTAGCTGTTTTTTGTGTAAAAATATAGCCGGAAATTGGTAGACATCGAAAAGAGAAATTGCTATAATTTTTCTGATCTAGTATACCGAAGCCGAAGGGGGGTACCCCCCTTCGTATCCCCGCAGCGCGGGGATAATGACCCATTCGGCACCAAAGATCAAAAACCAATTTCTATACAGGAGGACAAACATGAAGAAGCTTCTTTCCCTCATCCTGGCCGTGGCCATGGTCCTGTCTCTGGGCGTTTTCGCCAGCGCCGCCGGCGGCGAGCTGGCGGGCGAGTATGACGTGACCATCTGGGCGCCCGAGGCCGCCGTGGACCTGACCAAGCAGCAGGTCGAGGACTTCAACGCCAGCAACGAGCTGGGCATCACCATCAACGCCACGGTGGAGCCGGTCTCTGAGGCCGACGCCGCCAGCAACATGGATACCGACGTGTCCGCGGGCGCCGATCTGTTCTTCTTCGCCCAGGACCAGCTGTCCCGCATGATCAAGGACGGCGCTGTCACCCAGCTGGGCCAGGGCGCTTCCGCCTTCGTCACGGAGAACAACAACGCCGCCGGCGTCACAGCCGCCACCTCCGGCGACGCCATCTATGCCTATCCCCTGACCGCCGACAACGGCTACTTCATGTACTATGACAAGTCCGTGGTCCCCGAGGAGGACGTGGACAGCCTGGAGGCCATCATCGCTGACTGCGAGGCCGCGGGCAAGAACTTCTCCTATGA
>CANQIH010000083.1 GCA_947624035.1 uncultured Oscillospiraceae bacterium
GTGGTGTTGGGGCAGCCGCCGAACACCGCGCCGGCCATGGAGCCGATGCCGTCGCCCAGCAGGGTCCGGGTCAGGCCCGGCGTCTTGAGAAGGTCGGTGCCGATGATGGAGGAGAGGTTCTTGTGGTCCGCCAGGTGCTCGGCAAAGACCACGAAGGCCACGGGCACATAAGCGGTGAACAGAGTGAGCAGGTATGTACCGGACACGTCCTTGATGCTGCCGCCCAGCATGAAGGTGAAGTCGGGCACCGCCACGAAGCCGCAGCCCTTGAAGGCGTCGTAGTTGATGACTACCCAGGCGGGGTTCTGGGTGATGTGGCCGATGAAGGCGAACACGGAGGCGCAGGCGTAGCCCGCCAGGATGCCGATGATGAAGGGCACCAGCTTGACCATCTTCTTGCCGTAGGTGGAGGCCAGCATGGTCACCGCCAGGGTCACAAGGCCGCAGATGATGGCCACGTACACGCTGCCGCCCTCCACGCTGGAGCTGGTCAGGTCGCCCACGGCGTTGCCGGCGAGGGAGAGGCCGATGATGGCCACAGTGGGCCCGATGATGACGGGGGGCATGAGCTTGTTGATCCAAGCCACGCCGCAGAACTTGATGACGATGGCGATGACCACGTACACAAGGCCCGCCATGACCGCGCCGATGATGAGGCCCCAATAGCCCACGGCCATGCTGGCCGCGCCGCCGAAGGCGCTCATCATGGAGCCGATGAAGGCGAAGGAGGAGCCAAGGAACACCGGGCTCGCGCTCTTGGTGAACAGCAGGTACACGAAGGTGCCCACGCCGGCGCCAAAGATGGCCGCGGAGGCGGTGAGGGCGGTGCCGCAGGAGGAGTTGACCACCGCGGGCACGGCGATGGTGGCCGCCATGATGGCCAGCAGCTGCTGGATGGCGAACAGGATCACCTGGCCGAATTTGGGCTTGTCCTTGATTCCGTAGATCAAATTCATGTTGTCTCTCCTTTGTATCTGAATGTTATTTGGCACCGAACATGAAAAAATACTCCCTCCTGCCGCGGGCAAGAGGGAGCTTTCGCTCCAAAACAGTATCGCGCCTTGCCCACGCCGTGTCGGTGGAGGACATTTTTATCTTGCCTATAGTACGACCCGCCGCTCCAAAAATCAAGGCGCTCCCTTGACCCAATGATGTCAAAGTGGTTAAATATGAGTAACAATTATTGGGAGATGACCATGAAAAGACCAGCCGCCGCCAAACCCTGTGATATGAGCCCCGCGCCGGGGCATGATACTACCGTGGCCGTTCTGCCGGAGGACATGGCCGGGGCGCTGCTGCCCTGGTACGACGGGCACGTCCGGGACCTGCCCTGGCGGCGGGACGTGACGCCCTACCGGGTGTGGGTGTCGGAGATCATGCTCCAGCAGACCCGCATCGAGGCGGCGAAGGGCTATTTCGACCGGTTCATGGCCGCCCTGCCCACGGTGGAGGACCTGGCCGCCGCCGGTGAGGAGACGGTGCTGAAGCTCTGGGAGGGACTGGGGTACTACTCCCGGGCCCGGAACCTGCACAAGGCCGCGAAGGTGATCGTGTCGCAGTACAGCGGGCAGCTCCCGGCAGACGTGAAGGCGCTGCGGGCCCTGCCCGGGGTGGGGGACTACACCGCCGGGGCGGTGGCCTCCATCGCCTTCGGCCTGCCCGAGCCCGCCGTGGACGGGAACGTGCTGCGCATATGCGCCCGGCTCACCGCCTGCCCGGACAGCATCGGCGACGCCAAAGTCAAGACCGGCTTCCGGGAGGCCCTGCGGGCCGTGTACCCCACGGACCGGGCGGGGGACTTCACCTCCGCCGTCATGGAGCTGGGGGAGACCGTGTGCCTGCCGGGGACGCCGGACTGCGCCGCCTGTCCTCTCGCAGGGACGTGCGCAGCCCATGCCCAGGGCCGGGAGACGGACTTTCCCGTGATGCCGGAAAAGCGGCCCCGCCGCAGCCAGCCCAAGACCGTGTTCCTGCTGGAGCACGAGGGCCGGGCGGCATTGTCCAAGCGGCCGGACAGGGGCCTGCTGGCGGGGCTCTGGGAATTCCCCAACGTGGACGGCGCCCTGACGGAGGACGAGGCCATGGCCCAGGCCGCCGCCTGGGGGTGCGGGCCCGTGAGCGCCGCGCCCTGCGGCGAGGCCGTGCACATCTTCACCCATCTGGAGTGGCACATGACCGGCTGGCGCATCCAGTGCGCCATTCCGGCGGAGCGGTTCACCTGGACCACCGCCGCCGACCGGCGGCACAGCTACCCTGTGCCCGCCGCCTTCCGTGCTTACAGGACACAACTGGAATAAAGGAGCGATACCATGAGACGAACGATGATGCTCATTTCCGCGGCGCTGTGCTTGGCCCTGCTGGCCGCCTGCGCCGGGAACGGAACGGAGGACAGTGCCACCGACGCCGCCGAAATCCCCGCCGCCACGGACACCGACCTTCCCGCCGGCGAAGCTTCCGGGGAGCCCGCGTCGGCCACGGACGCCCCGGCGGAGACGCCGGCGGATACCCCTGCCCCTGCGGATACTCCCGCCCCGGCGGCGGCCGTGCCGGACTATGAGACGCTGGCGGCGGAGGACTGCGTGACCGACGCCTGGCCCGATGAGCCCGGGGTGATGCCGCGGCTCACCCTGGACTGCCCCGGCGCGGCGGAGATCAACGAGCAGGTCCTGGCGGACTTCTCCGAGGCCGCCCATGACGGCCAGTCCCGGGTGTACTATGAGGTGTTCAAAAACGGCCGGGTGCTGAGCCTTCTGATGACGGACTACACCTATATCAACGACATCGTGCTGTACCAGCCCTATGACCTGGACCTGACCACCGGGCGGATCATCACCGGGCCGGAGCTGCTGGCCCTGGTGGGCCAGGACGCTGACGAGCTGGCCCAGCTGGAATGCGCCGTCCTGGGCGAGGAGTTCACCCACCAGTTCGGCCTGGGGGAGGACGGGGACCAGTTCTATCACGAACAGTACGCCCGCACCACCGCCGCCGCCAACGCCGAGACCGAGCGGCTGTGGCTGGGGGCCATGGGCCAGCTCCATTTCGTGGGCCGCATCTACCCCCTGGCCGGGGCGGAGTGCTACGAATACCCCCTGGGCAGCGGCCTGTTCTTTGAGGGATAAGCGCAAGACCGCGGACGGGAGCGGCGGCAAGGAGTGCGTCAGTCATTGATGTTTGAGCTTGTCAAAAAACGCGCATATGTTTGGATGATGAAGGGGGAGCTTGAGGGGGGCGGAGCCCCGCCTCAAATGGGATCATAAGCCGGCAAATGCCCGCATTTGCGCCGCGCAGCGGCAGTATTTCATGCGGCCTTGACGGCAGGAAATACTCGGCTTACAGGCTGTCAAAGATACTTCTTTGACAGCTTGAAATGCCCCCGCGCGGTCTCCGCGCGGGGGCATTGCCATATTTACGAATAGATCATGTACGACTTGAACCCCTCCGGGGCGTAGAGGCTGACGGGCACGAACCGCACAGACGCCTTGCCCTCGGTCATGGTCTCTGTGGCCAGGTCCTGGTCGTCCGCGGCGGTGGTGTAGTCCGATAGGCAGTACAGCCGGGCGAACAGCCGCCAGAAGATGTCCAGGTCCTGGCCGGTCTGGGCACCCAGGCCGCTGTGCAGGGAGCTGGCGCTGATGCGGGCCGACACGGCCACGGGCGTCTCCCGGTCCTCGATGTCCATGGCCTGGACGGCCTCCACGATCCGCCGTCCGGTCTGGCACACCGCCGTCACCGGGTCCGGCTCGGTCCGCATGGTGACGGTGTAGGTGAACGCCCCGTCGGCCACGGGGTGATAGAGGTCCGCCAAAATGATCTCGTCGAAGCCCAGGGCCGCCAGCTCCTGGGCCAGCTCCGTGAGGTAGGTGCGCACGGTGCGGTTATAGGGGTCCAGCCAGCACTTGCCGTCCGAGTCCCGGTAGGGTGAGCCGTTATACTGCAGTGCTACGGGCCAGTTGCGCTGCCACATGAGCCCGTCGGCAAAGCAGCTCATCTGGGCGGCCACGGTGCAGCCGCTCTCGTGCAGGGCGGCGATGACCCCGGTCACGTCCGCCGTACCGGCGGTGCCGTAGGAGAACGCCGTCTGGGACGCGGCGGGCCAGGCCAGACGGCCGTCGCTGGATTTCATCTCCAGCACCACGCAGTCGTACCCCTCGCCCTGGGCGGAGGCCACCGCCGTGTCCAGGCTGGTGGCGCTGATGACCGTGTCCAGGGGGATGAACCGGGCCTTCACGGCCTTCAGGTCCTCCCAGCCCCCCAGGTCGAGCTCGGAGAAGTCCGGGTCCTCCCACACGATCTCCACCGGCACGGGCTCAAAGGTGGGCTCCGGGGTGTTCTGCGCCTCCGGGACGGTCTCCTCCTCCCGCTGGGAGGGGAACTGGAGGGTCGCGCCGCCGGCGTCGTAGACGATGTACCGCTGCAGGAAGAAGAACATCCCGATGCCGCCCGCCAGCAGGGCGGCGAGCACGAACAGGAATATGGTCAGGGGCACCCGGAACTTCCGGCGGCCTCTGTATATGTCCTTGGGACGGTATGCCATTTAACTCTCCAGCTCACGGATCATCTCGATGCGCCTGACGTGGTGTTCCGCGCCGGAAAAGGGGGTGTCCAGGTAGGTGTCCACGATGCGCTTGGCCAGCTCCGTGCCCAGGGTCCGCCCGCCCAGGCACAGGACGTTGGCGTCGTTGTGCTCCCGGCTCATGGCGGCGCTGTAGCAGTCGGCGCAGAGGGCGGCCCGGATGCCGTGGATCTTGTTGGCGGCGATGGACATGCCGATGCCGGTGCCGCAGACCAGGATGCCCCGCTCATACTGCCCGGCCGTGACGCCCTGGCATAGCTTCTCCGCGTAGGCGGGATAGTCCACCGGCTCCCCGTTGCAGCCCAGGTCCTCAAAGTCCACACCCCGCTTGGCGAGGTGCTCCATGAGGGCTATCTTGAGGGCGTAGCCCCCGTGATCAGACGCGATCGCGATCATAGTAAACGCTCCTTTTTCATGTCAGAAGGGCCACGTGTCCGTGAACCATTTCAGGAATATCTTGCTGTAGCCCGCGCTCCGGGGCGTGCCCGCCAGCACGGGGTAAAAGACGGCGAACAGCGCGGCGGCGAGGCCCGTGAAGCTGCCCAGGGCGGCCTTCCACTTCTCGTCCCGGCGGCGCAGGTCCGCGAACAGGTACCCGATGGCCAGCACCAAAAACACGGTGCAGGGGAAGTAGTGGTAGGACCAGGTGAGCCGGGTCACCAGCACCCAGGGCAGGAGGTTCGCCAGGTATCCGATGAGGATGAAGATGGCCTTCTCGTCCCGCTCCCGGACGGCGATCCAGCCCAGGCCCACCATGGCGCAGAGGCCGCCCCAGGCGGTGACGGGGTTATTGAACGCGCCGAAGGAGATGGTGGTCCCGTCGCCGGGGTACTCCAGGTAATAGAGGATGGGCCGCACGTCGAACAGCCACTGGTACCACTTGGAGGAATAGGGATGGGTGGCCACGAGACCGGAGTGGTAATTCCACATGTACGTCTGGTTGTCGATGACCATTTTGAAATAGCCGGGCTTGAACAGCCGGAAGGGCCCGTCAAAGCCCTGGCTGGGGCCGTAGGACCAGTAGCTGGCGTAGTACACCAGGAAGGGCACCAGCACGAAAAACACGATGCAATGGGCGATGTTCAGTATAAACTCGTCCCGGACGTCCTTCTGCTGCTTTTTCGGGGCCCGGACCAGGCGCATCACCCAATACACCAGCCATATGACGCCGAGGCCCGCCCCGGCGTAGATGCCCGTCCACTTGCTGGCGGCGCCCATGCCGAAGCTCAGGCCCGCGAGACCCAGCCATATGAGCCGCTTCCGCCTGTTCTCCGGCGGCTCCGACGCCCACATGTACATAAAGAGGTACATGGCCACGATGAAAAACACCACGTAGGAGTCGATGGTGGCGATGCGGGTCTGGGTGAAGTGCATGAAGTCCACGGCCATCACCGCGCTGCCGCAGCCCGCGGCGGCGGTATAGCCGAACATCCGCTTGAGGAGCATATACAAAAGCGGCAGCATCAGCACGCCCACCAGCACGCCCATGAAACGCCAGCCGAAGGGGGTCATGCCGAACATGCGGATGCCCAGGGACATGATGGCCTTGCCCAGGGGCGGGTGGGTGATCTCATAGGGCCAGATGCCGTCGATCATCTCCTTGGCCGTCCGGGCGTGGTAGATCTCGTCGAAGTAGGTGCCGTTTTTGTAGGTGTATTTCTCCGGCACCACGTCCTGCTCGTCCAGCAGCGCCTCGCAGCCCGGGGCGGGGATGAGCTGGTCCGCCGGGATGAGCTGCCCGTCCGCGCCGTAGACGGCGATCTCCCCCAGCTCCTGCTCCGCGCCGGAGATGATGCGGATATACCGGGTCTCGCCGCCGCCGGCGTTGAGCGTGGCGTCGTTCCAGCGGAACAGCTGGGTGTACTGCTGGGTCATGCCGGAGGTGCCGTCCTCCAGGACCTGATCGGTCCAGTTCTCGCCGTCCGGGGAGAACTCCAGGATGTAGTCCGCCGTGTTCAGGCCGGACCAGTACCGCAGGGCGGTGATCCGCTGGGGCTGGGCAAGCTCGATCTGGGCGTACATGTTGCCGGACTCATAGTGGAGGTAGGTCTGGGGCGCCTTGGTGCTGCCCAGGCCCACGAAGCCCACCACGGCGTATGCCGCCGTCAGGGCCAGCATGACGATCCAGTCCAGCTTCGTGAAGCGGCGGTCCGCGCCGTCATGGTCCCCGCCCGCCTTCCGGGGGCCCTTCAGCCGGGGCACGGCCTCCGCGTGGATACGCGCCCACCGGCAGGTCCACACCAGGATGAACAGCGCCACCGCCAGGGGGAATATTATGGTCAGATTGGAAAGCATCGGTACTCTCCTTCTCTCGTCATACAGTCATACAGTCATACGTAACGTATTATAGCGCAAAACCGGGGGCATGACAATGCTCCCGGTTTTGAATTTTTCGTGAATCACAGGCGGCGCTTCCGCTTCTCCTTCACCTTGTCCCCGGTGGTGGCGGCGAACTCCCGCAGCAGCTCCTTCTGCTTGCTGGTGAGGTTCTTCGGCGTCTCCAGCTCCACGGTGACGAACTGGTCGCCCCGCAGGCCGCCCCGGACGCTGGGCACGCCCTTGCCCCGCAGGCGGAACACCGCCCCGGTCTGGGTGCCCTCGGGTATGTTCAGACTCACCGCGCCGTCCAGGGTGGGCACCTGTATCTCCGTGCCCAGGGCCGCCTGGACGAAGCTGAGCCTGCTGGTGACGTAGATGTTGCTGCCCTCCCGCTGGAAGGTGGGGCTGGGCCGCACGCTGACGGTCACCAGCAGGTCCCCGGCGGGGCCGCCGTTGGCCCCGGCGTTGCCCTGGCCCCGGAGGGACACGGTCTCGCCGTCGTCGATGCCGGCGGGGATGTTCACGTTCAGGGTCTTCTGGACCCGGACGGAGCCCGCGCCCCGGCAGCGGCGGCAGGGGGAGTGGATGATCCGGCCGGTGCCCCCGCACTTGGAGCAGGGGCTGGTGGACTGCATCACGCCGAAGGGGGTGCGCCGCTGGACGTACACCGTGCCGGAGCCCTTGCAGTCCGGGCATATCTCCGGGGTGGTGCCGGCCTCGCAGCCGGAGCCCTTGCAGTCCGGGCACTGGTCCACCCGGGTGATGTTCACGTCCTTCTTGCAGCCGAAGGCCGCCTCCTCAAAGGAGATGGCCAGGCGCACCCGCAGGCTCTCGCCCCGGCGGGGGCCGTTGCGGCTGGCCTGCCGGGCGCCGCCGAAGCCGCCCCCGAAGGCGCCGAAGATGTCCCCGAAGATGTCGCCCAGGTCCCCGAAGTCCCCGGTGAAGCCCCCGCCGCCGGCGCCCGCGCCGTAGCTGGGGTCCACCCCGGCAAAGCCGAACTGGTCGTACCGGGCTTTCTTGTCCGGGTCGGACAGAACGGCGTAGGCCTCGTTGGCCTCCTTGAACCGGGCCTCGGCCTCCTTGTCGCCGGGATGGAGGTCGGGGTGGCACTCCTTGGCCACCTTGCGGTATGCTTTTTTGATCTCGTCCTCTCCGGCGCCCTTCTGGAGCCCCAGGACCTCATAGTAATCCCGTTTGTCTGCCATATATAATCACTACCTTACATGGCCCCCTTGTGCAAAGGGGGCTGTCACGGCGAAGCCGTGACTGAGGGATTGTTACCAAGCCAAGTATACTTCCAAGATTGGTAACAACCCCACCACCACACTTCGTGCGGTCCCCCTCCCCTTGCACAGGGGAGGCTTGGGAACGTGTGGGCGCGGGATGGCCGCGCCCACGTTTCGTCTTACTGGTTGTTGGGGTCGACCTCGGTGTAGTCCGCGTCGTAGTAGGTCTGGCCGCCGTCCTGCGCGCCGCCGCCCATGTCGGGGCCGGGGCCCGGGTTGGGACCGGCGCCCGCGCCGGGCTGCTGATACATCTTCTCGGAGAGCTTGTAGAAGGCCTGGGTCAGCTGCTCGGTGGCGGTCTTGATGAGGCCGGTGTCGGAGCCGGACAGGGCGGTCTTCAGGTCGGCCAGCTTCTTCTCGATGTCGGCCTTTTCGCCCGCATCCAGCTTGCCGCCCAGCTCCTCCAGGGCCTTCTCAGTCTGGTAGACCATCTGGTCGCCGGCGTTGCGCACGTCCACCTCTTCCTTCCGCTTGGCGTCATCGGCGGCGTACTGCTCGGCGTCCTTGACGGCCCGGTCGATCTCGTCCTTGGAGAGGTTGGTGGAGGCGGTGATGGTGATGTGCTGCTCCTTGCCGGTGCCCAGGTCCTTGGCGGACACGTTCACGATGCCGTTGGCGTCGATGTCGAAGGTGACCTC
>CANQIH010000084.1 GCA_947624035.1 uncultured Oscillospiraceae bacterium
GCTCGATGACCGCCTTGGGCGTCAGCACGCCGGTGCGGCCCACCTGGACCAGGATGTCCACCACACGGCTGGGCTTCTTCTCAGGGGGGTACTTGTAGGCCACGGCCCACCGGGGGTATTTGGCCGTACTGCCCAACGCCTCCCGCTGGGCCAGGTCGTTGAGCTTCACCACCGCGCCGTCGATGTCGAAGGGGTACCCCTCCCGGCCCTCGCCGATGGCGGTGATGCACTCGGTGCACTCCTGCGGCGTTTTGCACAGGGTGTGGGCCACCACGGGAAAGCCCATGGCCGCCATGGCCTCCAATGTCTCGTAGTGGGTCTTGTAGGTCACGCCCTCGGCCAGCTGGATGTTGAAGCAGATGATGTCCAGCATCCGCTGGGCGCACACGTTGGGGTCCTGCTGGCGCAGGGACCCGGCGGCGGCGTTCCGGGGGTTGGCCAGCAGGGCCTGTCCCTCAATCTCCCGCTGGGCGTTGATGGTCTGGAACGTCTCATGGGACATGTACACCTCGCCCCGGACGATGATCCGGGACGGGGCGTTTTTCAGCTTCTTGGGCAGGCTGCGGATGGTGCGGAGGTTCTCCGTCACGTCCTCCCCCACCGCGCCGTTGCCACGGGTGGCGCCCCGGTACAGCACGCCGTCCCGGTACTCCACCGCCACGGAGAGGCCGTCGATCTTCGGCTCCGTCACGTAGTCGTGGGGCGCCTCCACGGAGGCGTCCATCCGCTCCACGAAGCCGGCCACCTCTTCAAAGGAAAACACGTCCTGCAGGCTCTCCAGGGGCACCTCGTGCTCCACAGGCGCGAAGGCCTCGCTGACGTGGCCCCCCACGTGCTGGGTGGGCGAGTCGGGCCGTATCCACTCGGGGTGCTCCGCCTCCATGCGCTTGAGCTCATTGTTCATCCGGTCGTACTCGAAGTCCGATACCAGAGGCGCGTCGTTGTCGTAATAGGCGACGGACAGCGCCAAAAGCCGCTCTACAAGCGCGTTGTAGGCCTCTATCGTGTGTTCCATATCATCTCTCCCAATTCATGTAGCTGCCAGGGACCTGGCCCACGATGACTGTCTCGGACACAAGTATCTCCGTCTGCACGCTGGTCTCCATGCCCCGCCAGGGCATGAGGAACGAAAGCTGGACGTCCAAGTCCAGAAAGAGCTGATGGCGGGTCTGGTTGATGCCGGCGCTGGTGATCTCGCTGCGGTACCCAGCGGTGCTGGAGGACAGCATGGTCACGTCCACGGATATGCTGGGCCCCCGGTTCATCAGAAGGGCGCTGCCGAAGAGGTTGGCGACGGGTATCTTCACCGTCAGCACGTCCTGCTCCGTCTGTGCTATGGCCCGGGACAGCACCTCCGCCGCCAGGCTGTTCACAGCCACCACGTCGGTGGTCACGGCGGTCACGTCGCCGTTTGCGTCCCGTTCCAGGTCCACCAGCGCCTGGCCCGTATAGGCCGGGTCGGCCATGACGGACTTTACGATGCCGTTCACGGCGGATACCACCGTGTCCCGGGCGGCGGAGGCGGCGTACTCCGTCACCATGCTCCGCAGCACCGTGCCGCCGAAGATGAGAGCGGCGGCCAGCAGGAGCAGCGTGAGCCCCGCCAGGGTCCGCCCCACGGTCCTCCCCTGCCGCTCCCGGCTCCGCCGTGGAAAACGCCGTATGAACATAGGATCACCTCCTATGCCCATACTATGCCCCGGCGCGACCGGTCATGACATTATTTTGCCATTTCCTCCAGGAAGAGCCGTGCCAGGCGGCATTGGTCCTCGCACTCGCTGATCTTGGCCACGCAGGCCGGCGAGTGGATGTTCCGCACTGCCACGGACAGGGCTGCCACCCGGACGCCCGTGCCGCTGCGCTGGATGGCTGAGGCGTCGGTGCCGCCGGCGATACGGGTCTTGGTCTGCCAGGGGATGCCGTTTTCCTCCGCCAGGCGGCCCAGGGTGGCGCAGAGCTCGCGGTCGTAGATGGTGCTCTTGTCCATATAGGGGATGACCACGCCCTGGCCCAGGCGGCATACCCGGTCGGCGCCCTCCACCCCGGCGATGTCCGCGGCGGTGGTGCCCTCCAGGATCAGCGTCACGTCCGGCTCCACGTTCCGGGCGGCCACGGAGGCACCACGGCCCCCTACCTCCTCCTGGGTGGTGAAGATGAACCAGCAGTCGCAGGGCAGATCGCTCTCCAGAAGCTCCACCATGACCGCGCAGCCAGTGCGGTCGTCGATGGCTTTTGCCTTCACATAGCCGCTGCCAAAGCGGACCACGGCGTCGTCAAAGGACGCCAGCATACCGGGCCGGATGGATTGCTCCGCCTCCTCCCGGCTGGCCGCGCCGATGTCGATGAACATGTCCTTCAGCTCGGGCAGGACCTTTCTCTGCTCCGCCGTGGTGAGATGCACGGCCTTGGAGCCGATGACGCCCGGCACCCTATCGGGGCCGATGAACACCCGCTTGCCCAGGAGGATGCGCCGGTCCAGGCCGCCGGCCATGTCGAACCGCAGATAGCCGTCCTCGGTGATATAGGTGATGATGAGGCCCACCTCGTCCATGTGGGCGCAGAGGGCGACGCGCTGGGCTGGGGCCACAGCGCCCTTTTTGAACACCATGAGGTTGCCCATGGGGTCGGTGCGTATCTCGTCGGCATGGGGCATGACGCGCTCCATGATGTAGTCCCGTACCTCGTCCTCGCCGCCGGTGACGCCGCTGAGGCAGCACAGGGTCTCCAATGTATCCAGCATCATGGTCTCACACCTCCATCCCTTCCACATAGGCCGCGATGAGCTCGCAGCACGCCTCCATGTCCGCGCAGGAGACCACCTCTACCGGCGTGTGCATGTACTTCAGCGGCAGGGAGACCAGCGCCGTGGTCACGCCGCCGCGGGTCACCTGGATGACATCGGCGTTGGTGCCGCTGTTGCCCCGGGGCGACACGTCCGGCTGGCAGGCGATCTCCTTCTCCCTGCCCAGGGCAAAGAGCCGGTTGGTGATGGAGGGGGTCATATTAGGGCCGATGCCGATGGCCGCGCCCCTGCCGCACAGCACCGGCACGTCCTTGGCGTCCGGGGTCTGGGCGTGGGTCACGTCCACGGCGATGGCCTCGTCCGGGTCCATGGTCCAGGCGCCTACCTTGGCGCCCCGGTGGCCTACCTCCTCCTGGGTGCTGACCTGGCAGCACACGTCCACCTGCAGGTCCTCCCCCGCCAGGCGCTCAAAGGCCTTGACGATGATGGCCGCGCAGGCCCTATCGTCCAGGGACTTGCCGCACAGCATATTGCTGCCCAGCTCACCGCATCCGGCGGCGTACACCGCCGCGGTGCCGATGGGGACCCGCGCTTCCGCCTCCTCCTGGCTCATTCCCACATCGATATAGAGCTTTTTCGGGTCGATGGCCTTGCCCATCTCCGACGCGGGGACCACGTGGGGCGGCAGGGTGTCGATGACGCCGAAGATGGGCGGGTCGGTGAGCACCTTCACCTCCCGGGCCGGGAGCATCCGCTGGTCCACCCCGCCCAGGTTCTCAAAGCAGAGAAAGCCGTTTTTGATGTCGGTGACGATGAAGCCGATCTCGTCCATGTGGGCGTCCAGGAGCATCATCCGGGCGTTGGGCTTGCCGCAGCGCTTGACGGCGATGAAGTTGCCCATGGAGTCGGTACGGATCTCGTCCGCCACGGGCTTCAAATAGTCCGACAGGAAGTCATACACCGGCGTCTCGAAGCCGGTGGGGCCGGACAGGGCGCACAGCGCCTTTGTGAGCTCTTTCAGTTCCATGCTCATATCATTTCCTCTACGATCTTTCTGAATGTATTGCCCCGTTCCTCGAAGTTCTTGAACCTATCGAAGGACGTGCAGGCGGGGCTCAGGAGCACCGTGTCCCCGGGCTCCGCCGCCGCGGCCGCCGCCAGGACCGTGTCCTTGAAATCGTCGATGACGTATATCTCCGGCGCGCCTGGGCGGTATTGCGGCGCGGCCTCCACGGAGGCCTTCAGCTTTTCCGCGGTCCAGCCGGTGAGGTAGAGCCTTTTCACGTGCTCGCACACCGCCGGGCCCAGGCTGTCAAAGGGGATGCCCTTGTCCTTGCCTCCGGCGATGAGGATCACCTTGTCCTTGAAACACGCCAGCCCCGCCATGGTACGGTCCGGGCTGGAGGCGATGGAGTCGTTGATATAGGTCACGCCCCGGAGCACCCGCACTGTCTCCAGCCGGTGAGCCACGCCGGTGAAGGTCCGGGCCGTCTCCGCCATGGCGGTCACGGGCACCCGTCCCCACACGGCGGCGAAGGCGGTCATCATGTTCTCCACGTTGTGCATCCCGGGCACGCGCAGCTCCGACGACGGCAGGATGGGCGTCTCGGTCCCATCCATATCAGCGCAGATCATGCCGTCCTCCCGGAGGTACACGCCGGGGACCGGCTTTTCCCGGCGGCTGAACCACACCACGCCGGCGGGAGCTTCCACAGCGCATGCCCGGGTCACGTCGTTGTCCCGGTTCAGCACCAGCCGGGTGCCGGGCCGCTGGTTCCGAAAGATCTGCTTTTTCGCGTCGATGTAGTCCTGGTAATCCCTATGGATGTCCAGGTGGTTGGGCGCCATGTTGGTGATGACGGCCACGTCCGGCGAGCAGGTCATGGAGTGGAGCTGGAAGGAGCTCAGCTCCAGCACGGCCACGTCGTCCGGGCCTATCTTATCCGTATCCGCCAGCAGCGGATGGCCGATGTTGCCGCCTAGCCACACAGTCTTCCCCGCCGCCTCCATGAGCCGGGCGATGAGGGTCGTGGTGGTGGTCTTGCCGTCGGAGCCGGTGACGGCCATCACCGGGCAGGGACAGAGGGATAAAAAGACCTCCATCTCGCTGGTGACCACAGCGCCCCGGGACGCGGCCCGGGCCAGCTCCGGCTGGAAGGGCAGAAAGCTGGGGGTGCGGAAGATCACATCCCCGTCCACGCCTTTAAGATAATCCTCGCCCAGGCAAAACTTCACGCCGCCGGCGGCGCAGGTATCATAAAACTCTCCCAGGGCCGCGGCCTCCTCCTTGTCCCGGACGGTCACGTCCGCTCCGGCGTCCATCAGCAGCCTGATAAGGGGCCGGTTGGACAGGCCGGCGCCGATGACGGTGACGCGCTTGCCCAGAAGAGAATGCAGGTATTCCTGTAAGGTCAAAGGTCAGGCACCTCGCTTTCCAAATACTGATTATAGCGCTTGCCGCCCGGCGGGGCAAGCAACGAATAGAAACAAACGATTACGAGAAAAGAGGCAGGCCCGAAAGCCTGCCTCTTCATATCCTATCATATGAGTCTTCCTGTAAGCCGGATTCTGTTAAAAATGGCCATCTATCTAGGCGGGGCGTTGCCGCCGCGCTCAAGCCACCTCCCCGGGGAGACCGGGCCGGTCATATTCCCCTCCACGGTGTTGCTCCGAATAGAGTTTACAGCGGCGAACTGTCGCCAGAACGCCGGGCGGTCTCTTACACCGCCTTTCCACCCTTACTGCAAAAAATATGCAGCGGTATATCTCTGTTGCACTTGTCCTGATGTCGCCATCGGCGGGTGTTACCCGTTATCCTTGCCCTGCGGAGCCCGGACTTTCCTCACGCACAGCCTTTCGGCTCATGCCCGCGGCCATTCAGAAAACTCATTGATATCCAAAAATTATACAAAATATGCAGTTTTGTATTCAAGCGGCTGGATATGTGTTCGCCCAATTTCGGGACGCGCGCTACGTTTTCCACCCATGACGGTGCGGTCTAAAGTTCTTTTGGTAACTTTTCTTTCAAGAAAAGTCAGTCGTCCGGGTTTTCCCAGTTGTGCCAGACGTTTTGGACGTCCTCGTTGTCCTCGAACACGTCCAGCATCTTCTGCATGTTCTTCCTGTCGCCCTCAGCGGTGAGCGAGACGTAGGTCTGGGGCACCATCTCCTCCTGGGCGGAGTCCAGCTTGTAGCCGTGGGCGGTCATATAGTCCGCCACAGCCGTCACATCCTCGGGCTTCGTGTAGAGGGTGAAGACCCCCTCCTCCGACTCCATATCGTCTGCGCCGGCCTCCATGGCGTCCATCATGACGGTGTCCTCGTCCAGGTCGCCGTCCTCGTTGTCTACCACGATGACGCCCTTGCGGTCAAAGGACCAGGACACGCAGTTGGTGGGGCCCATGTTGCCGTTATACTTGTCAAAGCAGTGGCGGATGTCGCTGGCGGTGCGGTTGCGGTTGTCGGTCATGGCCTCCACGATGACGGCCACGCCGCTGGGGCCGTAGCCCTCGTAGGTGACAGACTCGAAGTTGGAGGTGTCGCCCGCGCCCAGCGCCTTCTCGATGGTGCGCTTGATGTTGTCGTTGGGCATGTTGGCTGCCTTGGCCTTGGTGATGACGGCGGCCAGGCGCATATTGTTCTTGGGGTCGCCGCTGCCGCCCTCCTTGACCGCCACGATCATCTCACGGGCGATCTTGGTGAAGGCCTGGGCCCGCTTGGCGTCAGCCGCGCCCTTGGTTTTTTGTATGTTGTGCCATTTGGAATGTCCGGACATGTCAAATCTTCCCCCTGTAAATTTACATTACAGGTCATTGTAGCACATTTCCGGCCCATTGGCAAGAACTAACGTGCTTTTGGGATGAGAAGCAGCCCCTCTGTCCTCTCGCCGTTGGCCGCCCCGATGGCCTCCACGGAGGAGCGGTATTTTTTCGCCACGGCCCACATATCCGCGCCGCTGTCCACCCGGACCAGCGTCACGGAGGGTGCCGGGGGCTGTGCGGCCCATGCCTCCTGGTCCTCGGTGACGGACGTGACACAGCTGACCGAGCTGCCCGTGACGGCTAGGGCGTCCATCTGGAGCACTGCCCGCACGTCCAGTCCCCCGCCCACCGCGGAGCAATAGAGGTCCGCCGCCGTCACTGTCACGCCGGTGAGTTCGGTCCCCTCGGGCAGGTCGGTGGTGAACTCCGCCGTGAGACGGCTGCGGGACAGCGCGAAGGAATCGCCCTGGCGGCAGATGACACGCAGGTTGACTGCGGTCTTGACCGTGCAGCTGTCCACCGTCACGCTGCCCACCGTGGCCGACAGGCTCACGGGCTCCCCGGCGCCGCCCATCTGCTCCATGGTCCCGGTCACCGTCTGGCGCATGGATATGGGCTGGACCGTGCCAGCCATGGGCAGCCCTGCCCGTTCGCTCACAAGGGCGGTGCGGTTGCTGTAGATGTCCGCGATGTATCCCGCCTCCACCGTCCGGCGGCAGACGCACTGTGCCACCAGGTGGATCTCCACCGACACCTTGCCGTCGCTGTCCTGGCGGTCCGGCAGATCGAAGTACGCGCCGGTGGTCATGAGGGCCAACTCGGGCAATACCTCCTCCGCGGCGCCGTCCGCCTCCATGATCTGGGAAAACTCCGTCTCATACCGCCCGGCGTAGACGTTGCCGTCCCCGCCGGCGAATATGAGCCCCGCCCGGACCCGGCCCCGGAACACCACCTTGCCGGCGGCGTACTTCACGTCCTCCGTCACCGCCTCCATCCGCTGGCTCAGAAGCCGCTCCGGCCGCTGGGGCAGCTGGTACTCGTCGGTGACCACGAAGCTCTTCTCCCGTACGTCGGTGACGGTGGTGATGGGCGCCGTCCTGGTGAGCAGATGGACGGACCGGTCCTGCTGCTCCAGACCGGAGCATATCTCGATCTTCCCCCGGCGGTACACCTGGGCCTCGCAGTCCAGGTCCACCCGCAGCGCCAGCTTCCTGGAGTTGATCATCCGGGCCTCCATGGTGCGGATGCGCAGGCGCGTCACCGTCTGGCAGTCCGTGTCGGCCCCGGGCGTGTCCAGCTTCAGCTCCACCGGGATGTTGATGGGCACGCTCTCCATGGCGCCGCCCCCGTCGGGCATATACATCACCGAGGCGCTGACCGTGGCCGTCAGGGTCACGCTCCCGGTCTGGGTGTCCTTGCCGCGCACGATGACGATGCCCTCTCCGTCCACCACGGAGCCCACGTCCGGCATGGCGTCCGGCACCACGCACTCCGCTGTGAAGTCCCGGCTGGCCGTGCCGGACCAGACCGGTGCCATCTGCTCATATATATCCTTTTGAAAGGCCACATCCATGATCTGCTCGCTCCTTGCATTGATTTCTATGCAAGGATATGTCCTCTTCCGGCCGGATATGCCATCAGCAGCGCAGCATCCATATCCCGCCCCAGACCAGCAGCACGCCGCACACCAGCCACCAGAACCAGTGTGGCAATATGAGCCCCATGAGGATGACCGTGCCCGCACAGACGGCCACCTTCCCCCAGGGGCCCTGATTTTTCCCTCTCGGCATAAAAACCGCCTCCCGTCCATGGTATGACGGGAGGCGGTGATATGTCACTTGTTCTTTTCCTCCAGCTCCCAGCTTTTCAGCTTCGCGGCCTCCTCGTAGAGGCGCAGATAGGAGCCGTAGCGGCTTTTGTGTATGGCCCCGGCCTCCACGGCCGCCCGGACGGCGCAGCCCGGCTCGGCCCGGTGGGTACAGTCGTCAAAACGGCAGCCGCCCAGACAGGGCCCGAACTCCGGGAACAGCCCGGCCAGCTCATCGGCGGTGATGGGGGTCTCCGCCTCGTCGCCAAAGGAGGCGAAGCCCGGTGTGTCCCCCAAAAGCGTCCCGCCGCCGATGTCGAAAAGCTCCACGTGGCGGGTGGTGTGGCGGCCCCGGCCCAGCTTCTCGCTGACCTCCCCCGTGGGGATGGCGAGGCCCGGCGCCAGGGCGTTGATGACGCTGCTCTTGCCCACGCCGGAGTTGCCGGTGAAGCAGCATAT
>CANQIH010000085.1 GCA_947624035.1 uncultured Oscillospiraceae bacterium
CCGATGTCCACGATGACCTCGTAGTGCACGCCCATGAAGGTGACGGAGGTCACCACGCCGGTGAGCTGGCCCTTCTCCTCGGCCACGATGTCCACGTCCTCGGGCCGGACCACCACGTCCACCGGCTCGTTGGCGCCGAAGCCCCCGTCCACGCAGGGGAAGGTGTGGCCGGAGAAGGACACCAGCTTATCCCTGAGCATCACGCCGTCCAGGATGTTGCTCTCGCCGATGAAGTCCGCCACGAAGGCGTTTTTCGGCTCGTTGTACACGTCCTGGCTGGTGCCGATCTGCTGGATGCGGCCCTCCGACATGACCACGATGGTATCGGACATGGTCAGGGCCTCCTCCTGGTCGTGGGTGACGAAGATGAAGGTGATGCCCGTGGCCTTCTGGATGCGCTTGAGCTCCTGCTGCATGTCCTTGCGCAGCTTCAGGTCCAATGCCGCCAGCGGCTCGTCCAACAGCAGCACCCGGGGGTTGCTGATGAGGGCCCGGGCGATGGCCACCCGCTGCTGCTGCCCGCCGGAGAGGCGGGTCACGTTCCGGTTCTCAAAGCCCGAGAGGGCCACCATGGCGAGCATCTTCTCCACCCGCTCCTGTATCTCGTCCCGGGGGACCTTCTTCTCCCGCAGGGGGAAGGCCACGTTCTCGAACACGTTCAGGTGGGGGAACAGGGCGTAGCGCTGGAAGACCGTGTTCACGTTGCGCCTGTGGGGCGGCACGTCGTTGATGCGCTGGCCGCCGAAGAGGATATCCCCGCTGTCGGGGGCCTCAAAGCCGCCGATGAGCCGCAGCGTAGTGGTCTTGCCGCAGCCGGAGGGGCCCAGCAGCGTCACGAATTCCTTGTCGTAGATGTCCAGACTGATGTTGTCCAGCACCACCTCGCCGTCAAAGGACTTGGTGATGTTCCTAAGCTCGATGATCTTCTCCATGGCCCTCTCCCTTCCGAATAAAAAACAAGTGGGATATGCCTATGGCACATTCCACTTGCGTACATGTACGGGTATGCCGTCCACGGGGGATGACGGCTGGCCGTCCCAATGGATTTGAGAGTTTCTGAAAGCAAGGATGCCTTGACCTACTCTTACTGACCATTTTACAAGTTTGTGTGCCGCCTGGCACCGGTTATAAAGTAACCAACTTATAAAACTTGAGCCCTGGGCCGGAGGCCCAACTCAATCAATAAGGCAGCTGACGCTGCCAGCCGCTCGCGCGGCGTTCGGCGTTCGACCCGGCTGTCCGTCTGGCCTTGGCCGTCCCGGGGGACGGCGGTCGCATCTTGCTTCGGAAACAAAGTTCCCAATTGAGACGGGCTACATTGTAACAACATACCCCCCTCATGTCAATAGGTTTTCTCAAATTCGTCGAATTGTGGCAAAGCGGCGGGCTTGAAGCTTTTGCCAAGCCCCTCGGCTCCACCTACAGGTCAGATAAGCACCGCACCAAGCCCCCCTTGTGCAAAGGGGGGAAGGCTGCCCGAAGGGCAGACAGGGGGGATTGTTACCAACTTTGGAAATATCCTGGCCTGGTAACAACCCCTCCACCGCGCAAGCGCGGTCCCCCTCCCCTTACACAGGGGAGGCTTTTTTGTCTCGCGGTCGTCTAACCCTTTGCAACATGCGCAGCACCGCCCGGGGAGACCCCGGGCGGTGCGTGTATTTTCTCTCACTAACTTCTATGCCCTTACAGCTTGGGGATGGCCAGGCTGCCGGTCTTTGTGCTGGTGGGCAGCACCCTCGTCACCCGCACCACGCCGGTCTTGTCCAGGTAGTAGTACTCGCTGTAGCCCGGCCGGCTCTTCACAGCTTGGCCTCTGGCCCAGCCGTTCTTCAGCGCGTGGCCGTCCTTCGCCACATAGTACTTCTGGTTATTGGGCCCGGTGACCAAGCCGCTGCGCATCATGTGGGCGTCATTCACGGAGAAGTAGTAACTCTTGCTTCCAATGGTCTTAAAGCCGGTGTACAGCTTGCCGTTTTTGTCCGCATAGTACCTCTTCGTGCCGGAGCCGCTGATCCAGCCGTCTTTGAGGACATGGCCGTCGGTAGGATGGCAGTAATAGAACACTCTGCTGCCCGCCTTCACGAGGCCCCTCTGCCGGATGCCGGACACATAGTAATAGGTCCTGCCGTCCTCGTTGTACAGGCCGGCCTTCGGGGCGCCCAGGCTCCGGAAGGCGCAGCCGTAATCCCGGGCGTAGGCCTGGGCCGTGGACCCGTCGTAACCTGTGATGGTCAGGGCTCCGCCGGTGAAGGCATACCGGTCCAGGGTGCAGCGGGGGTTCAGCACCTTCGCACTCTGGAGCGCGCCTGTGTCGAAGGAAGCGTAGCCCACCGCGCTCACATTGTCCGGCACCGTCACGCTGGCGAGGTCGTAGCAGCGGCTGAACGCATAATTCCCGATGGTCTTTACGTTGCAGCCGATGACCAGGCGGGTCACATGGGCATACTTGTCGTCTATCTTGGAGCTATTGGTGCAGAACAGATATGCCGGGATGACCGTCACACTGTTTCCGAAGGTCACCGTCAGGCCCGCGCCCGCCGAACCGGCGTTGTAGAACGGGCAATAGGACCCACTGCTGACGTTCTTCATATCGCCGCTGACGGTGATGGAGGTCAGACCGGTGCAGTTCTTGAACGCGCCGTCCCCCAGGGTCTTGAAGGAGGCCGGGAGGGTGACGGCCGGTATCCTCACACAGCTCTCAAATGCGTACGATCCGATACTCGTCAAACGGCTGTTCCAGGTGACGGAGGACAGATCGTAGCAGCCGCGGAACGCGCTGTTCCCGACGGTCTGCACACCGCTGCCGATGACCGCCTTTGTGACATGGGCATATGTGTCATTGACCTTGGAGCTGCCCGTATAGAACAGATTCGCCGGGATGACCGTCACGCTGTTTCCAAAGGTCACCGTCAGGCCCCTGTCTTCTGAGCCCGTGTTGTAGAACGGGCAATAGGACCCGCTGCTGACGTTCTTCATGTCGCCGCTGACAGTGACAGAGGTCAGACCGGTGCAGTTCTTGAATGCGCCGTCTCCCAGGGTCTTGAAGGAGGCCGGGAGGGTGACCGCGGTGATCTTCCCGCAGCTCTCAAAGGAATACGATCCGATGCTCACCAGACTGCTGTTCCAGGTGACAGAGGCCAGATCGTAGCAGCCGCGGAACGCGCTGTTCCCGACGGTCTGCACGGCGCCGCCGATGACCAGGCTGGTGACATGGGCGTATGTGTCGTTGATCAGGGCGCTGTTTGTATAGAACAGATTCGCCGGGATGCCGGTAACGCCGCTGCCGAAGGTCACCGCTATGCCCGTCTCTGCCGTGCCCGTGTTGTAGAACGGGCAATAGGACCCGCTGCTGACGTTCTTCACGTCGCCGCTGATGGTGATGGTAGTCAGACCGGTGCAGTTCTTGAACGCGCCGTCCCCCAGGGTCTTGAAAGAGGCCGGGAGGGCAACAGCCGATATCTTGCCGCAGTCCATGAACGAGTAGGAACCTATGCTCACCAGGCTGCTGTTCCAGACGACAGAGGCCAGATCGTAGCAGCCGCGAAACGCGCTGTTCCCGACGGTCTGCACGGCGCCGCCGATGATCAGGCTGGTGACGTGGGCATATGTGTCGTTGATCCTGGAGCTGCCCGTATAGAACAGGTTCGCCGGGATGCTCGTCACGCCGCTGCCAAAGGTGACCGTCAGGCCCGCTCCGGCCCTTCCTGCGTTGTAGAACGGACAATAGGACCCGCTGCTGACGTTCTTCACGTCGCCGCTGATGGTGATGGAGGTCAGGCCGGTGCAGTTCTTGAACGCGCCGTCCCCGATCTGGTTGACGCTTTCAGGTATCACCAGGGTGCGGATGAACGCGCAGTCCTTAAAGGCGTTGGGATCTATGGTCCGGACCCGGTAGGCGGTGCCCTCATAGGTCATCGAGGACGGCACGGTCACGCTGGCCGCAGAGCCGTTATACTTCTTTATGACCGCGTCGCCGCTGGAATTGAACGTATAGGTATAATCGCCGCTCGTGATACTGCTGGCGGCCTCCGCCGGCTCATCCGAGGGCTCCTCCACGGGCTCGGGGGTGACTTCCGGCTCGGGGGTGACTTCCGGCTCGGCTGTAGTCTCCGGCTCGGCTGTCGCTTCCGGCTCCGGCATGACCTCCGGCTCGGCGGTGACTTCCGGCTCAAGAGTGACTTCCGGCTCCGGCGTCACTTCCAGGGCAGGGGCATCCTCGGGCTCGGCCGTCACTTCCGGCTCAGGGATATCCGCGGCGGGGACGTCCTCCGCGGGCGTCTCCACGGCCGGGACGTCCGCCATGGGCTCGCCGGACGCGAATGCCGGGGCGCACAGGGTCAGGGCGGTCAGCACCGCCAGAACGAGGGACAATACGCGCTTGGTCATAGCTACGGTCCTCCTATGCTCATATACTGATACACATTATATTTCCAACCGGGATATTTTGCAAGAGGCAGGGCCGGCCACCGCGCCCATGCCTCCCCCGCCGGAGCACACGTTGTAGGTCTCGCTTCGGTACAAGCCCCAAAGCTCAAATACAACGTGGCTCCTCCTCTCCCCACGCGGCAGGCGTGCCGCGTGGGGCCTCGTTTCAATAGGATTGGCCTGGGTCCACTGACGCACCCCCCGGCTCCCCCTTGGGGGAGCTGGCGAGGAGCCCATTGGGCGACGAGACTGAAGGGGGAAAACCGGCACTGGGTCCTTCCGCCAATTTTCCCCCTTCCGGCCTCCTCGCTCTGCCCGGCGTCCACCTCCCCCCTGGGGGAGGCAAGGGGCCTGGCACTTGTCCGGCTCTCTTCAACATACAAACACCGCGCCCGGATTTCCCGGGCGCGGTGTCTTTCGTCATTTGCTTGGGTTCGTTACTCCCTTCAGTTCTGATACTCCGACGGATCGGGGGCCTCCAGGATGCCCACCTTCGTGCTGGTGGGCAGCTGCCGCGTCACACGCACCACGCCGGCCGCATCCAGATAGTAGTAATAGCTGTAGCCCGGCCGGGTCTTGATGGCCTGGCCCCGGGCCCAGCCGCCCTTCATGGCGTGGCCGTCCTTGGCCGAGACGTAATACTGGTAGCCTCCCGGGCCGGTGGCGATGCCTCCCTTCATCATATGGGCGTCCTTTACGGAGAAGTAATAGCTGTTCTTGCCGATGGTCTTATAGCCGGTGAGGAGCGCGCCGTTTTCGTCCGCGTAATACCGGTTCTTGCCGTCGACCTTGACCCAGCCGTTCGTAAAGACATGGCCGTCGTCGGGCGAGAGGTAATAGAACTTGCCGCCCACCTGCTGGACGCCGCCCTTCATGATGTGGCCGTCGCCGGGGGCGCAGTAGTACATCCTGCCGTCACCGGCGGTGACCAGCCCGCCCTGCACCAGACTGCCGTCACCGGCGAAGAAATACGTCCCGCTGTCCAGCGCCTGCAGGCCGGTCAGGGGCGCGCCGTCCTGGTAATAGTACGTCAAGCCGTCCTTCTCCTGCCAGCCGTCCGTCACCCGGAACCGGAAGCCATAGCTGGCGGCATAGGCCTCCGCCGTGGAGCCCAGATACCCGCAGATGGTGACCTTGTCCGGGTCGCCCAGGGTATACACGGGCTCGCCGTTCACGGTCCCATAGGGCGCGATGTAGCAGCCGGGATCCAGCACGGTCACCTCCGTGAGGCTGTCGCACTCGCTGAATGCCCAGAAGCCCACGGAGGTCACGCCCTTGGGGAGGATGACGCTGGCGAGGCTGTCACAGTTCCAGAACGCCTCCTGACCGATGGAGGCGACGGTGTCGGAGAGATAGATATGCGCAAGGTCGCCGCAGTCGGAGAATACGCCGTCGCCAATGGCGGTGATGCCCTCCTGGAGATCGACACCCCAGATGCCGTTTTTATATGGTTTCCAAGGACACTCACCGGCAGGGACGGGCCCCTGGCCGGAGACAGTGAGGACGCTCTCCATATTGATGCTCCATGTCATGGCGCCGCCCTCGCCGAAGGTGCCGCCGGGCTGCTCGGTGCCGGCGTAATCCTGGACCGTCCGCAGCAGCGTCCCGTCGGGCAGCAGCGTATAGACCGTCATGAGCGCGGAGTCGGACACGAACCAGACCACCTCGCCGTCCTTCACCGTGGGCTTGCAGTCAGACAGGGCGCCCCGGTCCGTATAGACCGGCCCGGCGGGCTGGCCCTGGCCGTCCAGGAACACATAGGACAGCTGGCCGCCGCCGGTCTCCCACAGCAGCGCGAAGAGGTCAGAGCCCATTTTCACCAGCTGGGGCGTGGACGCCCCGGCCTCGCCGGGCCCATAGCTGGTGATCCAGCGGAAGGTGGTGCCGGCGTCGCTGAAATCGGCACGGGAGGTGGCCGTGACGAAGATGTTCCGGACGGAGCCATAGGAGGCGGAGCCGTCCTGGGCCGTGGAGCTGCCGGCCACCAGGTAATGGGTGCTGGAGTACTCCAGTCCGCCCAGGGTGGCGCCGGTGTAGTTCGAGCCCTGCTCCCCGGCGAAGGGGAACACGTTGACGTACTTGTAGCGGCTGACGAAGCCGTCGCTGCCGGCCTTCTTCTCATACATGCCCAGCACGGCGGAGCGGGGTCTGGCGTCGCCGTGGTCCAGGCCCACCAGGTTCCCGGCGTCGTCCACCAGGACGAACTGGTTGAAGGAGTGGCTGACATAGCCGTAGTTGATGTTCCACACGTCGGAGAAAGCGTCCGCCACGGTCATATCCGCGGTCCGTACCTGGATGGTCAGGTTGGCCTGGTGGTTCGTGCCGTTCCCGTCCGCGTACATCAGATGGCACGTGCGGATGTACAGGTACCCCTCGGCCTCCGTCATGCGCAGGCTGCCGGCCTGGAAGGGATTCACTGTGTTGGCGCCGTACAGGGAGGCGGCGCCCAGGCGGGTCCAGCTCCGGTCATACTTCACCACCCGGACCACCTCTCTGGTGTCGTCCTCGTAGGGGTTTTCCTGGCCGAACACCAGATAATAGGCGTCCGTCCCGGCGTAGAAGCCGCCGAAGCGGGACAGCTCCACATCCACGTATAGCTCGGAGGTGCGGGCGTAATCGTCGTTCAGGTACTTGACCAGGACCCGATCGCCCTCCTCTGTGGGACCCAGGGCCATGAAGCCGCTGTCCAGCGGCACGAGGTAGGACTCCACCGTGCTGCTCCAGTTCCAGCCGGAGTAGTCCTGATCCCCCTTGTTGTCTGTGATACTCACCGGCGCCGTCCCGTCGCCGGGTTCGGGCGTGGCCTCCGGCTCTGCGGTGACCTCCGGCTCGGGCGTGGCCTCCGGTTCGGGGGTCGCCTCCGGTTCAGGCGTGGCCCAAGACTCGGGGGTCGCCTCCGGCTCTGCGGTGACTTCCGGCTCGGGCGTGGCTTCCGGCTCAACGGTGGTCTCTGGCTCGGGGGTCGCCTCCGCGGCGGGCACGTCCACCATGGGTTCCCCCGACGCGAAGGCAGGGGCGCAGAGGGACAAAGCGGTCAGCACCGCCAGTATAAGGGACAATACGCGCTTGGACATGGCTGCGGTCCTCCTGTACTCATTATACTGACATACATTATATTTCCGCCCGGGATATTTTGCAAGAAGCAGGGACGCCCGCCATGCCCACGCCCCATGGGACGGACAAACACCACCCCCCTCGGCTCCCCCTGCGGGGCCGGATAAGCGCCAGCCCCTCGCCTCCCCTCAAGGGGAGGTGGCCGCCGCCTTTGGCGGCGGTCGGTAGGGTGAAAGGCTGGTCAACTGCCATCTCCGGTCCCTCCCCCTTCAGTCTCGTCGCCCTTCGGGCTCCTTGCCAGCTCCCCCGAGGGGGAGCCGAGGGGTGCGGAGGTGGACTGCCCCCGAGGGGGAGCCGAGGGGGCGGCAGAAGCTTGGACGATCGCCACACCCATGCCTCCCTCTGACGAGGGAGGTGGGCAGGCGTGCCGCGCGGGGAGCCCGTTGGGCGACAGCCCCCTCGTCAGAGGGGCCATTGGCTTGGCAGTTGTCCGGTCCTATGCAGTATACCACACACCGTCCCCAGGGGGCCGCTGTTTGACCTAGACAATACACTCACTACACACCGCCGGGAAAATACTTATCTACGAACGGCACGTCCGCAACGGTGAAGGTCCTTCCGGCCAGGTATCCCAGCGCCCCGGCCTCCTCCGGCGTGAAGGCGAAGGTCAGGCGCCAGGACCAGAGCAGCTGGCGGCTCTCGCCGTACTTCCGGTTCATCCGCTCCCGGCCGTACTTGCTGTCCCCCAGCAGGGGCCACCCGGCGTTTGCCATCTGGACCCGTATCTGGTGGGTGCGGCCGGTGTGGAGGCGGCAGGCAGCCAGGCTCAGGCCGTCATGGCTGGCCAGGGTCTCATAGTCCGTGGCGGCAAAGCTGGCGCCCGGCTCCTGCCGGGGCTTGACGTACACCTGGTTTTTGGCCGCGTCCTTGAAAAGCCACCCCTCCAGTCGCCCGGCCGGGGGCGCGGGACGGCCCAGGCACACACAGAGATATTGCTTGTCCACCCGCCGGGCACGGATCATGTCGTCCATGGCCCGCAGGGCGGGGGCGGTCTTGGCGGCGATGACGATGCCGCCGGTGCCCCGGTCGATGCGGTTGCACAGGGCGGGGGCGAAGCTGTTCT
>CANQIH010000086.1 GCA_947624035.1 uncultured Oscillospiraceae bacterium
AGCGCCGGCTGCCGCTCCATGAAGTGGTCCGGCTGACCGTAGAAGGAGCGGATGGGGCGGCCGCAGCCGTAGTAGTTCATGGGCGAGTCCCACTCGTCCCCCTGGAGGTACCCGGCGCAGTCGCCCCAGTCCTCCGCCAGGATGTATGCCTGGGTGTTCTCTTCCCGGATGCTTTGGCGTATCTCCGGCCAGAGCTCGTGGGCCAGCTGCACCTCGTCGTTGCGGGCGAAGGTGTCAGCCACGTCGAACCGCCAGCCGTCGATGCTGTAGGGCGGCTTCAGCCACTTTTTCAGCACGGAATCCCCGTCCCGGTAGACCACGTCCCGCAGCGCCTGGGAGGTGTAGTTCAGGGTGGGCAGGTTGTCGTTTCCGTACCAGGCGTGGTAGCCGTTCCCCTCCCCGAAGAAGTAGTACTCCCGCTCCTTGGCGCCTGGGTTGTGGTACGCGCCCTCTGACGTATCGAAGAACATGCCGTCCCGGTTCATCCAACGGTGGTTGGCGCCGGTGTGGTTGATGGAGATGTCCAGGATGAGCTTCATCCCGTTTCTGTGCAGCGCCGCGGACAGGTCCGCCAGGGCCTGATCGCCGCCGAAGTGGGGGTCCACATGGAAGTAGTCCGCGCAGTCGTACTTGTGCACCGACGGGGCCAGGAAGATGGGGTTGAGATACAGCGCCGTGACACCCAGCTTCTTGAGGTATGGAATCTTCTTTTGGACGCCCTGCAGGTCCCCGCCAAAGAAGTCCAGGCAGAAGCCCTTCTGGTACGGCAACGGCTCGTCGCCCCAATCCATATGTATGGTGGGGTGGCCGTCCTGGGCGTACTCCCCGGGCCGAACGTCGTTGGACTCATCGCCGTTGCAAAAACGCTCCGGGAATATCTGATAAAACACCGCCTTTTTCACCCAGGCAGGCTGTACGTAGTCTGCCAGCAGCACGAAATCATAGGTGTGGTCAGGCAGGTACGTGGTGATGCCCCGCTGGGTGTAGAAGTATATCACATCGTCGCATACCAGGTAAAAGTGGTACTGCATCCGCCGCTCCGTCACCGGCATGGCGGCCTCGAAATAGCGCAGGCCCCGGGCGGTCCTGACCGCCCTCATCTCCCGAAGCTCCACCAGACCGTTTCGCAGGTACCGCAGAAAGACGTGCCGCACCGGTGCGTCCTCATAGACCCGCAGGCGTATCTTCACCCGCTGGCCCATTTTCGGGGACGGGGCACTGACGAACATCTTCGTCCCGTCGCTGTATACGCTCTCCAGCCACTGCTCCATGGCGTTTCTCCTTTACTCGCTCTTGGTGAAAAGGCCGCTGCGCCGCAGTATCTCATCCACGGCGGCGGACTGATTGAGCGCATAGATGTGCAGGTCGTTCACGCCCAACTCCAGGTACTGATACAGCTGCTGGACCGTGTAGTCCATACCGGCGTCCCGGAAGCCCTCCGGGTCGTCGTAGTATTTAGAGATGTGACGGGCCAGGCTCCGGGGGATGGCGCAGCCGTTCATGGAGAGGCAGTGCCGGATGCACTTGTCCCTGTCCAGCACGGGCATGACGCCGACCGCCACGGGCAGGGTCACCCCGGCGGCGCGTATCTCCTCCAGCCAGCGGGCGAAGCGGTCCATGTCAAAGGTCAGCTGCGTGACGATCAGGTCCGCCCCCGCGTCCTGCTTGCGCTTCAAAAAGGCTGTGTCGCTGGACATGTCCGGTGAGAGGATGTGCCCCTCCGGGATACCGGAGCAGGCGACGGTGATCTTATCCCCAAAGGTATCCCGCATGTGGCGGATAAGGCCGTCTGCGTGCTGGAAATCCCCGTGGGTCTGGTCCTCGCCGGGCACGAAATCCCCCCGCAGGGCCAGAAAGTCGGTGACGCCGGCGTCGATGTACTGGCTGATATCCGCGTCGATGTCCGCCCGGGTGTGGTGAATACAGGTGTAGTGGCTCACAGGCACGGTCCGGCCCGCGGCGGCCATGGCCCGACATATCTCCAGGTTGTAGCCCTTGTCAGAGCCTCCGGCACCGTAGGTGCAGCTGATCCAGTCCGGGCTCCACTTGTAGAGCTCATCCAGCACGGTCTTCAGCTTGTCCATGCCCTTTTCCGTCTTGGGCGGGAACACTTCAAAGGACAGCGTGGTCCGCTTTTTCATCTTTTCTGCAATGCTCATAGTAAACGCTCCCCCATAAAAACTCCGTCTATTCTACAACACTTTTCGTCCCTTGGCTATCCCCAATTTCACAGAAAATGAAAACCCGGGAGTCTGCCTCCTGGGTTTTCAGATGGACACAGTTTCTATATCGCTTTAAATCAAGAGTGAAGCGTCGCCAAAGGAGAAAAACCTGTATTCGCGGGCAATGGCTTCCTGATATGCGTTCAAGATGTGCTCCCGGCCGGCAAAGGCCGACACCAGCATCATCAGCGTGGAGCCCGGCAGGTGGAAGTTGGTGATGAGCCCGTCGATGCACCGGAACTGATAGCCAGGGTAGATGAAGATGTTGGTCCACCGGCTGCCGGCCTTCAATACGCCGTCCTCGCCGGTGAAGCTCTCCAGGGTGCGGCAGCTGGTGGTGCCCACAGCGATGATCCGCCCCCCCTCCGCCTTCACGCGGTTGACGGTCTGGGCCGTCTCCTCCGGGACGGTGCAGAACTCCGAGTGCATCTCGTGGTCCTCGATGTCCTCTGCCTTCACAGGACGGAAGGTGCCCAGGCCCACGTGCAGGGTGACGAAGCGCTCCAGCACGCCCATGGCCCGTATCTTCTCCAGCAGCTCCGGGGTGAAGTGCAGGCCCGCCGTGGGGGCCGCCGCGCTGCCAGGGTGGACGGAGTACACCGTCTGGTACCGCTCCGGGTCAGCAAGCTGCTCCTTGATGTACGGCGGCAGGGGCATCTGCCCCAGGCGCTCCAGCACCTCCAGGAAGATACCCTCATACTGGAACTGCACGACGCGGTTGCCGCCCTCGATGACGTCCACCACCTGGCCGGTGAGCTCGCCGCCCCCGAAGATCACGGCGCTGCCGGGCCGCAGCTTTTTGCCAGGCCGGGCCAGGCACTCCCAGCGCCCCTCCCCCAGGTCCCGCAGGAGCACCAGCTCCACGGCGCCGCCGGTGGGCCGGGCGCCGATGAGCCGGGCGGGGATGACCCGGGAGTCGTTCATCACAAGGCAGTCGCCGGGCCGCAGGTATTCCGGCAGGTCAAAGAAGTGCCGGTGCTCTGTCTCGCCGGTATTTCTGTCCAGCACCAGCAGCCGGGAGGCGTCCCGCCGCTCCAGAGGGGTCTGGGCGATGAGACGCTCCGGCAGATCGTATACGAAATCGGATGTTTTCAAACTCAATAATCTCCGTATTGCAGATGGGTGCCCGGGAAGTAGAAGCCCAGAATGGTCTGGTAGTCCTTGCCGTAATACTTGCCCATAGCATAGGCGCCCCACTGGCTCAGGCCCACACGGTGGCTGGCCTTGACCAGGGAATCGTAATTGGAAATGGCGTTGATATCCTTGATGGCAGCCTGTTCATAGGGGTCGTCCTTCGCCACCAGGTAGGGATAGTGGACGCCGAACACCTCCGCCGCGCTCTTGAGCCTGCCGCCGTCGCAGGCGGAGTAGGCCGTGACGCACAGGGTGTTGTTGAAGGTCAGATACAGCCCGCGGGTGGCATCCACAGCCGCGTCGGTGGGCTCGTAGTAGCTGTCGGAGTAGGTGATGCCCCGGCCCCGGTAGAGCTGGGAGTTATCGGTGGCCACCACGTCCATGCCGTACTGCCGGTACGCGGCGGAATCCACCGTCGACAGGATGTGGGTCCTGGAGGCCACAGCCGCCGCCTTCAGCGTCTCTGCCGGCCAGGCCACGGAGAACTCATAGGGGATGACGCCCTTGGCGTAGTCCTCGATATCCACGTAGTTGATGACGGTTATGTACCCCGTCCTGTAATAGGCCTGCCTGAGCTCAAAATCACCGAAATAGCGGTACTCCCCGTTGAGGCGGGTGATGGTCCTGCCGCCGGTGGGATGGACAGCCAGGTTGCCGTTGCCCGTATATACCATCGCCCCCGCGCCGTCGGTGACGGTGAAGGTGGTGCCGTCGGTGGTCACATTGATGACCGCGCTGGAGGTGGACTCCCTGGAGGAGTTGAACTTCCGGTTCTCGTCCATATAGCCGAACTCAAAGCCCGTGCCCTGCAGATTCTCCAGCTTCACCGTCTGCACGCAGGTGTTGAAGTTCTGTGTGCTCACAAAGAGCCCCACCCGGATGACCGTGGCAGGAACGGACACGGTGCCGGCGATGATCGTGGCCCGGCTGTCCTCCGGCAGCGGCGCGGTGGAAGGAACCGGAGAGGCGGACGGCGACGGGGACGGAGAAGGTGCGGGCGACGTCGAGGGCTTTGGCGATGCCGTGGGCTGCACGACAGTGCCGTTGGCGGCGGCGTCGAACCGCTGGAACATGGCGGCGGCCTCCGCGCGGGTGGCGGAATTGCGGGGCAGGAACGCGCCCTTGTTGTTGCCCTCCACCACGCCGGCCCGCTGCATAGCGGACACGTCGGTCTTGGCCCAGGAGCTGATGGAGCTCTCATCCGTGAAGGTGACGGCGGGCTTGCTGTTGGTCAGACTCAGCTTCGCCGCCGTGGCATAGCGGTTCAGAAGGCTGCAAAGCTGTTCGCGGGTGACGTAGGTATTCGGAGAGAAGACGCTGTCGGAGCCCATGCCGTTGACGATCTTGTTCTCGAAGGCCCAGATGGCATATCCGGCGTAGTAGGCGCCGTAGCTCACGTCGTCAAAGCTGTGATACCGGGGTGTGACAGTATTTTTCGGCACATAGCCGGTGACAGAGCCGGACTTGACCTTGTACCAATCCCCTGTGGCACCCTGGAGGGTGACCACGGCGCCCTTGCCGATGGTAGCCAGCGTGCCGTTGCTGACGCCCGGGCCGCTGCGCAGGGCGGTGCTCGTTGCGCTGACGGTGCCCTGAAGCCACGAGTCCGGACTCACCTTGGCATACCGGCCCAGGACGGTGATGAACATGCCGCGTGTCATGCCGCCGGAGGGGCTGAAGGTGGTATCCGTCATGCCGTTGAAGAGCCCCTTCGATACCACGTAGGACACGGCGTCATAGTACCAGGCGTTCTTGGCCACGTCGGTAAAGTCGCTCACGGACGCCGCCTGTACCATGGGCGCCATACCCAGGCAGAGGGCGGTCAGGAGCAGGGCGATCACAGCTGTACGAAACAGTTTTTTGGCATTTCTCATATTATCCTCCCTGCCGCGCGGCACAAGCGCGGCATTATGGCATAATAATGATTGACTGTAATACGCTGATGTGATATACTCTTGCAAGTTACAATTTGTTACAATACAATATATAGAAAAAAGTGCAAATTGTCAACCTATATATCATATCACCCCGCAATTTTCGGGGCATATACTGTATCAGGAGGTCAAAACAATGAACAAACTCAAAGTCGGCGTGATCGGCGGCACCGGTATGGTGGGCCAGCGCTTTGTCTCCCTGCTGGCGGAGCACCCCTGGTTCGAGCTGACTGTCATCGCGGCCAGCGCCCGCAGCGCGGGCAAGACCTATGAGCAGGCCGTGGGCAGCCGGTGGGCGCTGGAAGTGCCCATGCCGGAGATGGCCAAGGGCATCGTGGTCAAAAGCGCCGTGGACGATATGGCTGAGATCGCCGGTCAGGTGGACTTCGTATTCTCCGCCGTGGACATGAAAAAGGATGAGATCAAGGCCCTGGAGGAGGCGTACGCCAAGCTGGAGTGCCCGGTGGTGTCCAACAACAGCGCCCACCGCTGGACGCCCGACGTGCCCATGGTGGTCCCTGAGATCAACCCGGAGCACCTGGAGGTCATCCCCGCCCAGCGCAAGCGCCTGGGCACCAAGCGCGGCTTCATCGCCGTCAAGTCCAACTGCAGCCTCCAGAGCTATGTGCCCGCCCTCCATCCCCTGAAGGATGAGTTCGGGCTGAACAAGATCCTGGTGTGCACCTATCAGGCCATCTCCGGCGCCGGAAAGACCTTCGAGACCTGGCCCGAGATGGTGGACAACATCATCCCCTACATCGGCGGCGAGGAGGAGAAGTCCGAGCAGGAGCCCCTGAAGCTCTGGGGCCATGTGGACGGCGACCACATCGCCAACGCCGAGGCGCCCTCCATCACGGCTCAGTGCCTGCGTGTGCCCGCCAGCAACGGCCACATGGCCGCCGTGTTCGCCAGCTTTGATAAAAAGCCCACTGAGGAGGAGATCAAGGCCCGCTGGGCGGCCTTTTCCGGCAAGCCCCAGGCGCTTGACCTCCCCTCCGCCCCCAAGCAGTTCATCCACTACTTCCAGGAGCCCGACCGGCCCCAGACCAAGCTGGACCGGAACCTGGAGGGCGGCATGGCCGTCAGCGTTGGCCGTCTGCGCCCGGACACCCAGTACGACTACAAGTTCGTGTGCCTGAGCCACAACACCCTGCGGGGCGCCGCCGGCGGCGGCGTGCTGCTGGCCGAGCTGCTGTGTGCAGAGGGCTGGTTCGACCGTTGACCTCCGAATATCGATCACAAAGGACGCCGTGGGCAGATCGCCTGCGGCGTCTTTCATTTAGGGGGAACTCATTTTGAAAACACCGCTTTTCACCGGCTCCGCCACCGCCCTGGTGACGCCCTTTGCCGGTGACGGGATAGACTACGAGGCCATGGGCCGGCTCATCGAGCAGCAGTACGCCGGCGGCACCGCCGCGCTGGTTGTGTGCGGCACCACCGGCGAGGGGGCCACCCTCACGGCGGCGGAGCACGAAAAGCTCTTCCGGTTCGCCGCGGAGAGGGCGGCCGGGCGGATGAAGATCGTGGCCGGCATCGGCTCCAACGACACCGCCGCCGCCCTGGACATGGCCCACGCCGCCGAGGACGCCGGGGCAGACGGCCTTCTCATGGTGACGCCCTACTACAACAAGACCACCCAGGCGGGGCTGGCGCGCCACTTCACCTACGTGGCGGATAGGTCCTCCCTGCCGCTCATCGTGTACAACGTCCCCAGCCGCACCGGCGTGGGCATCGCCCCGGAGACATACGCCCTGCTGGCGGACCACCCCAACATAAACGCCGTCAAGGAGGCCTCCGGCGACATCGGCCAGTTCGCCCGCACCGCGGCGCTGTGCAGCGGCCGCCTCACCTTCTACAGCGGCAACGACAGCGACACCGTGGCCATGATGGCCTTGGGGGCCCAGGGCGTCATATCCGTGGCGTCCAACCTGGTGCCCGGCGTGGTGAGCCGCCTGTGCAGCCTCTGCCTGGATGGCGACTTCAAGGCCGCCGCCCGGCTGAACGAGGCGTACATGGACCTGTTTGGCGCCCTCTTCTGGGAGGTGAACCCCATCCCCGTAAAGACGGCCATGGAGATGGCCGGGCTCTGCGGCGGCGACATGCGGCTGCCGCTGGTGCCCATGACGCCCGCCAAGGCCCGGGCCCTGCGCACCTGCCTCGCGTCCCACGGTCTTATCCGCGGGTAATATGAAAAGCCCGGAAGCGGCTGCTTCCGGGCTTTTCTCATGTTTTCAGGTCCATATCCAGATCATGATCAGGATGGCGGCGCCCAGGCCCACGATGTAACACATGCCGATGAGCAGCGACGCCTTCAGGGCCGCCCAGGCGGCGATGCGCCGCTCCCGGGGTGTGAAGGGCGACTCCCCGGGCCGGTCGTCCCGGCGTTCGGGGCCGCGCCCTTCCTGCCGCTCAACGTGGCGGGGCGCCACGAGGTTGGGGCGCACGACGCCGCTCATATCGGCAATGGTGCGCCCGTCGTCCTCAAAGTCCCTGCGGCTCATTTGTCGTACAGGTGGCAGACCACGAAGTGGCCCGGCTCCACCTCACGCTGCTTGGGCTCCTCCTCCGTGCACCGCTTGGTGCAGCGGGCGCAGCGGGTGTGGAACTTGCAGCCCTTGGGGGGATTGGCCGGGGACGGGATGGAGCCCTCCAGCACGATCCGGTTCATACGGGCGTTGGGGTCCGGCACGGGGATGGCGGAGAACAGCGCCTCGGTATAGGGGTGCAGCGGGTTTTTGAAGATGTCCTTCGTGCTGCCGTATTCCACCAGATTGCCCAGGTACATGACGCCCACGCTGTCGGAGATGTGCTCCACCACCGAGAGGTCGTGGCTGATGAAGAGATACGTCAGCTTGTACTGCTCCTGGAGCTCCTTCAAAAGGTTGATGATCTGCGCCTGGATGGACACGTCCAGAGCGGACACGGGCTCGTCGCAGACCACGAACTCCGGGTTCAGGGCCAGGGCACGGGCGATACAGATACGCTGCCGCTGGCCGCCGGAGAACTCGTGGGGGTACCTGTCCTTGTGGAAGGGCTGGAGGCCGCAGTTGTCCATGACCTTATCGATGTAGTCGTTGAACTCCGCCTTGGACACCAGGCCGTGCTCCCGGACCGCCTCGCCGATGATCTCGCCCACGGGCATACGGGGGGACAGGCTGGAGAAGGGATCCTGGAAGATGATCTGCATCTTGGTGCGCAGGGCACGCATCTCCTTGGCGGACAGGTCATAGACCTCCTGGCCGTTGAAG
>CANQIH010000087.1 GCA_947624035.1 uncultured Oscillospiraceae bacterium
GGGGCGGAGCCCCGCCTCAAATGGGATCAAAAGCCGGCAAATGTATTTGCGCCGCGCAGCGGCAGTATTTCATGACGCCTTTGGCGGCAGGAAATACTCGGCTTACAGGCTGTCAAAGAGACTCTTTGACAGCCTGTAATGCCGCAGGTCACCCTACGGCGCTTTCCTTATCTCTGATAGATCACCTGGCCGTCCTTGATGGTGGCCAGCACCTGTATGTCCCGTATCTCCATGGGGTCCACCGCCAGCGGGGACCGGTCCAGGACCACCATGTCCGCCCGCTTGCCGGGCTCGATGGTGCCCTTCTCGTTCTCCTCGAAATACTGATACGCACCGCCCACGGTGACGGCCCGCAGGGCCTCGTATACGCCCACCCGCTGCTCCGGGCCGATGACGTTCCCCTGGCGGCTCACCCGGTCCACGGCGCACCACACGGAGTGGAGCATGTCCGGCGGCGTCACCGGCGTGTCCTGGTGGAAGCTGACGGCCACGCCCCGGTCCAGCGCGTCCCGCACCGGGCTGATACGCCGTCCCCGCTCCGGGCCGAAGTTTCTCATGTGCACGTCGCCCCAGTACCACACGTGACCTACAAAGATAGACGCGATCATGCCGAGCCGGGCCATACGGTCCAGCTGGTCGCTGCGGACGGTCTGGCAATGGATCATCACCGGCCGCAGGTCATCCCTTGCACCGGCGGCAGCCAAAGCCCTCTCATAGGCGTCCAGATACTGCTGGCTGGCGGCGTCACCGTTGCAGTGGGCCAGCAGCTGCCGCCCCTCCCCCACCGCCTGGGATACATAGGCCGACACCTGCTCGTCCGTGAGCCAGGGATAGCCCCGGTAGTCCGGGTCCCCGCCCAGGTATGGCTCGCTCATCCAGGCGGAACGGCCCTGGGGCGACCCGTCCAAGACCAGCTTGTAGCCGCCCAGCTTCAGATGGCCCTGATACCGGCCGGCCATGGCCTCGTTGGCGGCCATGAGGGCCGCGCCATCCGCGGTCATCAGCGGGTAGGCCACCACGTCGATCTTCAGGATCCCCGCCGCGGAGGCGGCCTGTAGGAGCGCCAGGTCCCCGGCGGTGGTGGCCCCGTCCTGGGCCGTGGTGACGCCGTGGCGGATGTAACTGTCCTGCATGCCGCCCAGCACCGCCGCCGGGTCCGCCTTCATCCGGCCCATGATGGCCCCCTGGACCATGCCCATGGCGGCCTCCTCCAGGTACCCGCTGGGCTCCCGGGAACCCTCCAGGCGCCCGATCAGGCCCCCCTGGGGGTCCGGCGTGTCCGCGGTGATACCGGCCAGCCGCAGGGCCGCGCTGTTGGCGCAGGCCAGGTGGGCCGACACGTGCAGGATAAATATAGGTATAGTCTCGCTGACCTGATCCAGCACCCGCCTGTCCGGCTGGCCCCCCTCGGCGAGAAAGTTATTGTCATAGCCAAAGCCCAGGGCCAGGCCGTCCTCGCCGGTGTGGTCCGCGGCGATATGGGCCCGCATGGCGTCTATGATGTCCCCGTAGGAGGCGCAGCCCTGGAGCGGCGCGCACAGAGACATCTGCCCGTTCATGACCATGTGGCTGTGGGGGTCGATGAAGCCCGGCATGAGGCATCTTCCGTGGAGGTCCGCCATCTCACAGGGGCCGGAGGCCGCCTTTTTCACCGCCTCCAGGGTGCCCACCGCGGTGATGCGGCCGTCCTCTATAAGCACGGCCTCCGGGGCGCTGGCCGCCTCGGCGGCAGCGTCCGCCTCGGCCATGGTCAGGATGCAGCCGTTATAGTATATCTTTCCCATCGCACCCTTCACTTCCAGGAGTAGGTCTTCTTGCCCCAGGTCCTGGTGAGCTTCAGGATGACCAGGTAGAGCACACAGCAGGCCGCCAGCAGGCCCATGGCCGTGTATATCCCGATGCTGCCGGCGGCCAGGGCCAGGATGACGATATACACCGGCGTACAGGCCATCATCACCAGGTTACAGGCGCCCAGCTCCACGCTGGTGCTGGTCCTGAACTCCGGGTCCACGATGCGCACCAGGGCCACGCCGCTGGGCACCGTGCCGGTGCAGGTGCCGTAAAGGCCGAGCGTCCGCTCAAAGTCGTTGGAGCCGCCGAACCGGGCCCCGAAGTAGAAGCAGACCAGAAACGTCACCACTGTGGTCACGAGACACACCACCGCCATGGGGGCCAGCCACCGGCTGATGACGTTCACGGACACAGACATGAACGCGCACACCACCAGGTAGTCCGCGGTCCATCCGGTGATCTTGCTCTGGAGGGTGTTCTCCAGCAGGAAGTCGATCTTCAGCTTCTTCATGATGAACCGCACTATGTACGCGGCGTACATGCCGTTCATGAACATCATGCCGCTCATGGAGGCGCCCAAAAAGCCGGGGATGAGGTCCAGCACCTTGGCGATGCCCACCGCCATCACGTAGCACAGGCCGATCACCGCGAAGTGGAAGGCCAGGGTCTCCACATTGCTGTTGCAGGTGGTGTCCTTCACCATGACCTCCGTCTGCTCCTCCTTGCGGAGGTAGCCCTTGAGGATGGAGTCGTTGATGCGGCCGCAGTGCTTGGCGATGCCGCGCTTCACGCCCAGCTTCGCCGCGGGGATGCCCACCAGGAAGGCCATCACGAAGCCAATGGCCGAGAAGGCGATGGCCACCATGGCCGCGTTCTCCCAGCCGAACTGCTCAAAGATCGCGCCGTAGGAGGCGGACTGGCCCGGGCCCTGGCAGAAGGCGAACTGGATGAGCATGCCGTAGATGCCGTTCATCTCCACGCCCTTGCCCAGCAGCATCACGATCAGCGCGCCCAGGATGGGCGTCAGGGCGTAGAGCAGGCACCACACGATGCCGAGGCCTACGGCCCCCTTCACCACGTTTTTCGTGCCGCCCTCCTCCTTGGGGGAGGTGGTGAGGCAGATGGAGATGAACGACACGGTGAAGAGGTTGTTCACGATGTCCGTGAACATGTCCGTGTTGGTGCCGATGTCGACGGCCATGGGGAGCAGATTCATGAACAAAAGGCCGATCACGCCGCCGATCACACTGGCCGGCACCAGCATATTGCGCAGGAATGGGATCTTTGCCCGCAGGAACACGCCGATGCACAGCA
The DNA here is from genome assembly GCA_947624035.1 of uncultured Oscillospiraceae bacterium. Taxonomy (GTDB): domain Bacteria; phylum Bacillota; class Clostridia; order Oscillospirales; family Oscillospiraceae; genus CAJOIG01. The sequence goes on from CANQIH010000087.1 coordinate 3,106, forward strand.
TGATGCTCGCATACCCGAACGCCAGCATAAAGCTCATAGCCATCCTCCCCCGTCATTCAAAAACATTAATAAATATATATGCTAATAATATATGACCGCGCGCCCCTTGTCAACCGCGGCGCCGCTCACTTCTTTCCGCCCCGCAGCAGCCGCTTCACCTTCCGCTTGAGCCGCCGGAGCAGCGAGGGCTTTCCCTTGGCGGGCTGCGCCGCGGCCTGAGCAGGCTGTGCTTTGACCGGGGCGGGCTTAGCCGGGGCGTCCGTCCGCGGCAGGATCCTGACGCGGGGGCAGCCCTCAAAGACGTTCCTGCCGAGCTTCGTGTTCTCAGGGATATACACCTCCCGCAGGGCCGTGCAGCCCTGGAACGCGCCGTCGCCGATACGGATGAGGCTGTGGGGCAGGGTGACGCTCTCCAGGGCGGTGCATCCTGCGAAGGCCCGGGACCCCATGCTCCGCAGCCCCTCCTCCAGATGCACCGTGCGCAGGGCTGTACACCCGGCGAAGGCCTCCCGGTCGATGCCCGCGAGGGTCGTGCTGGTGGTCAGCTCCTCCAGCGGACGGTCCTTGAACGCCTGCTTGGCGATCTTGCCCAGAGCCCCGCCGTGGCAGCCGGTCAGCTGGAGCGCCTTCTCGTCCCCGGTGTACTTCTCGATCACGGTCCGGGATGTGTCGTGGCAGCGGAACACCCTGCGGCGCCAGGGGCCCTCATTATAGACCTGGGAATAGGAGCCGCAGTAGTAATCGCTGTAGGCGGCGAAGCTGGTGCCAAAGGCCATGTCCGCCACGAAGGTAAAGCACTCCTGCATGCCGGACTTGAAGAGGATGGTGTCGCCCTGCTTCAGCTGGCCGAGGCGGGCGATGAGCCCCTTCATGCTGGGCTCGGCGACGACGTTGGCGCAGCCCCAGCGCTTCAGCTCCTCGCTGAGCAGCTTCGTGTGCTCCCCGTAGCAGATGAACTGGTCCACCGGCATGTCCTTGAGCTTTTTCGCCGCGTTGATCTGCAGCTGGTCCTGGAAATCGCCGAAATGGGCCTTGGCGCCCAGCACGGCGATCCTCCGGCCCTTGCAGGGCAGGTCGCTCAGCATCTGCACGCCGGACACCATGGCGGCCTCGGACACGCTGAAGCAGTCCATGATGAGGGTATAGCCGCCCCAATCGACGATGTTCTGCCGGTATCCGGCGGTGGTGAATTTGCTGAAGCCCCGGATGATCTGCTCCTCCGGCACGCCCAGGAATTGGGCCGCCGCGAAGGCCGCGCCGATGTTGAAGGCGTTGTGCCGCCCGGCCAGGGCCACCTGCATGGGGTACTCCTTAGGCGCCGGGCCGGTGTAGTTGTCCACCACGGTGAGGGACAGCTTTCTATCGGCCATGACCACATCTTTGACGTAGTAGTCGGCCGCGGGGTCCTCCACGCTGATATACACCGTCTTCCGGCCAACGTCCGCCTTGGCCAGGATAGGGTCGTCCTTGTTGAGGAAGGCCACGCCGTCCGGCCGCAGGCCCCGGGCCAGCTTCAGCTTTTCAGCGGCCAGTGCCTCGATGCTCTCATACTTGTCCAGGTGGGCCATGCCGATATTGGTGATGATGCAGGCGCTGGGGTCCAATATCTCCGTGCTGTAGCCGGTGCCCATGGGGGTATCCCCCGAGACCTCCTGGACGTACAGCTCGTGCTCCGGCCGCAGCTTGAGGCACAGCTGGAACACGCTGGGCAGGGTGTTGCGGCTGGCATTGCTGGCGTGGATGTGGTATTTCTCCTCCAGAGCGCAGCAGAGAAGCTGCTTGGTGGTGGTCTTGCCGCAGGGGCCCGTGACGCCTGCGCTGCGGATGGGGAACCTGTCCCGCCAGGCCCGGCCCGTCTTCACGAGGGACCTCACCACGCTCTCCACCAGGATGGTGGGGACGTCCCTCCCCTCCCCGTCCTGGATGGGATACCGGCTCACAAGAGCCATGGCACCCAGGCGGATGGCGTTTCGGATGGACTTGTCCAGAGCCTCCTGGCCGGACTGGTTCCAGTCCTGCAAAAGGCAGAAATACACGGCGTTTTCGCCCATCCTGTACTCTGCAAGACCGTACATGGCGCGGATAGGCGTGTCCGGCCCCACCCTGTCTCCGCCGTTGACCAGCCTTCCGCCGGTGAGTTCGCACAGCTCACCTACCGTCATCAAAGTCTCCCCATTCACCGGAGCGCTCATGATAGACCCCTCTCTTTATCTTCTTATCTTCCCGCCGCGGCTCAGCGCACCTGGCCGTCGCCGCGGATGATGTACTTGTAGCTGCAAAGCTCCTCCAGGCCCATTGGCCCCCGGGCGTGGAGCTTCTGGGTGGATATGCCCATCTCACAGCCCAGGCCGAACTCCCCGCCGTCGGTGAAGCGGGTGGAGGCGTTCACATACACCGCCGCGCTGTCCACCGCCTCGGTGAACCGCTTTGCCGCGGCGGCGTCCTCGGTGACGATGGCGTCGCTGTGGCCGGTGGAGTGGGCCGCGATGTGGGTCAGGGCGGCGTCCAGGTCCGGCACCACCGCCACGGCCAGGATGTAGTCCAAAAACTCCCTGTCAAAGTCCTCTGGCCCGGCGGGGGCGCCGTCGATGATGGCCGCGGCCTTTTCATCCAGCCGCAGCTCCACAGGCACCTTCCTGGCTGCCGCCCGGCCATCCACCAGGCGCTCTTTCAGCATGGGCAGAAACTTCTTCGCCACCGCCTCATGGACCAGCAGGGCCTCCTCGGCGTTGCACACGCTGGGGCGGCTGGTCTTGGCGTTCTCCACGATGGCGAGGGCCTTGTCCAGGTCCGCCGCCGCGTCCACGTACACGTGGCAGATGCCGGTGCCGGTCTGGATGCAGGGCACCGTGGCGTTCTCCACGCAGGAGCGGATGAGGCCCGGGCCGCCCCGTGGTATCAGAAGGTCGATAAGGCCGCTGGCGGTCATCAGCTCCCGGGCGCTGTCCCGGGAGGTGTCCTCCACCAGGTTCACCGCCGTCTCCGGCAGACCGGCCTTCACGAGGCCCCGGCGCATGGCCGCGGTGATGGCGTGGCAGCTGCGCCAGGCCTCCTTGCCGCCCCGGAGCACGCAAACGTTGCCGCTCATCAGCGCCAAGGCCGCCGCGTCGCCGGTGACGTTGGGGCGGCTCTCATAGATGATGGCCACCACCCCCAGGGGCACGCTGACCCGCTCGATCTGAAGACCGTTTGGCCGCACCGTCCGGGACAGCACCCGGCCCACCGGGTCCGGCAGAGCCGCCGCCTGGCGCATGCCGTCCGCCATGGACGCCACCCGCTTCTCATCCAGGTACAGCCGGTCCAGCATCACCTCGGACATGGTGCCCCGGGCCGCGGCCATGTCCTGGCCGTTGGCCTCCAGGATCGCGGCCGTGTCCTCCACCACGCAGTCCGCCATCAGCTCCAGGGCGCGGGCGCGGACCGCCCCGTTCGCCCGGGCCAGGGCCAGCTTGGCCCCCTGGGCCGCCACAAGCATCTCATGGGTCGTCATCATTTGCTCCTCCCCTCACCCAGAAAACGGGTGCCCACCGGCTTCCCGTCCACGATATCATACAGGTTCTCCGGCCGGTCGCCGTTGGCGATGACCATGTCGATGCTGGCCGCCACCGCCATCTTGGCGGCCTTGAGCTTGGTGCCCATGCCGCCCACGGCAAGGCTGCTTCCCTTCCCCCCGGCCAGGGCCTCGATCTGGGGCGTCACGGCCTCCACCACGGGGATGAGCCGGGCCTCCGGGTCCGCGTGGGGGTCGGCGGTGTAGAGCCCGTCGATGTCGCTCAGGAGCACCAGCAGATCCGCCCCCACGGCGCAGGCCACGATGGCCCCCAGGCTGTCGTTGTCGCCCACGGCGATCTCGTCGGTGGAGACGGTGTCGTTCTCATTGATGATGGGCAGCGCCCCCATCTCCAGCAGCCGGGAGACGGTGTTCTGGAAGTTCACCCGCCGCTCGTCGTTCTCCACGTCGCTGCCGGTCAGCAGCACCTGGGCCACGGTGTGGTTATACTCGGAGAACAGCTTGTCATAGGTATACATGAGCTCGCACTGGCCCACGGCCGCCGCGGCCTGTTTGCCGGGCATGTCCTCCGGCCGCCGGGAGAGGCCCAGCTTGCCCACGCCCATGGCGATGGCGCCGGAGGACACCAGCACCACCCGGACGCCCGCGTTTTTCAGGTCGCTTATCACCTTTACCAGCCGCTCCACGTGCCGGATGTTCAGGTGTCCCGTGGCGTAGGTGATGTTGGAGGTCCCTATCTTGATTACAACGGTCATATCAAACCCCTTCAATTTATGTAAACGATTTCCAGGTCGATTGTAAAAACTGCACAAATGCCGCCTATTACGCGGTTCCGCCGCCAGACAGGAGCAAAACGCTTTGATTTAAATCAAATATATATAGTAGCCTTGGCTATTATATCACAAAATATTGAGGTTGCAACCGGAAAAACCGGCGGCAGAACACAATTCTGCCGCCGGTCACTGTTTTCAGTTCACTGTCCGCTCTGTGCAGGCAGATAGTCGCCCGGGTCCGCGGACCATCCGTTCTCCGTCATGGCGAAGTGGAGATGGCTGACCTGGTTGGTCTCCCCCAGGGCCGTGGCCCCCACGGAGCCGATGACCTGGCCCATGGCCACGGTCTGGCCGGGGCTCACGGGAGGTGACGCCGCCAGGTTGGCGTAGATGCTGTGCACGCCGCTGCCGTGGTCGATCTCCACCCGGGTGCCCAGCATGTCGTCGGCCATGACGCTGACCACCGTGCCGGGGGCCGCGGCCATGACCTGAGTGCCCCGGTCACAGGTGACGTCGATGCCGTCGTGGGTGCGCCAGTCGGCCATGGTGCTGTCATACTGCAGCTCCGTGATGGAGTAGGGCCGCTGCACCTCCCCCATGACGGGCCAGACGTAGCTGATCTGCTCCACGAAGGCCGCCTGTTCCTCCGGCTCGCCGGTCTGGACGGACTGCTCCGCCGGCTCGCCGCTGGCCTCCGCCACGGCGTCGGACATAACCTCCCGGGCCATGTCGTCCTGCTCCACATCACCGGCGGGGATGACCACAGGCTCATCCTCCGCCACGTTTACTTCCGCCATGTCCGCCGTTCCGGCGTCTTCTACCATAGTCCCCAGGCCGGCGAACAGGATCCATGCGGATACACCGATCACCGCCGCGCAGAGGAAGAGGACTATGTAGAAGCCCTTTCCCTCCAGGGACCCGGCCAGGCCGGACCCTTTTTTGTTTTCCATAGTTGACCTCCATAAAAAATGGTGTTTCCGAGGCTATTGTTGCCAGGGAAACACCATCTTATGCAGGTTTTGGAACAGTCAGCTTACTTTTTGATGGAGAAGAAAGCGTCCAGGCCCAGATACTTGGCCACGTCGCCCAGCTCGTCCTCGATGCGGAGCAGCTGGTTGTACTTGGCCACGCGGTCGGTAC
>CANQIH010000088.1 GCA_947624035.1 uncultured Oscillospiraceae bacterium
TCAGACGCCCGTGTCAGCTCCGCGTCCACTTCTTCCAGCGGGATGATCCGAAAGCTCTTGTCCTTGTAAAACGCGCAAAATGTACATTGATTGTGGGTGCAGCCCACAGCAACAGGCAGCAGAAACGCGCCCAGTTCCATAGGCGGGCGGCAAATAATACCTTCATATTCCATCGCGCTTCTCCTCCCTGTCCGCAGCCTGCGGCCTATTTTCCGGTGAAAACCTGACAGGATAATTATACCACAGCCCCCGACAGGGGACGTGGTATAAACGGCATGTTTTGCGGTTCCGGCAAAGCCGGGAGCAAAACCGCCTTAAATCAAGCTATAATAGCCGTATCGCGGCTATTATAGCACAAAATGCTTGGCCATCCAACCCGATTTGGGCCTTTTTTCTTGGAGGAGCCCCGCTTGCGGAGACCTGACATCTTCCTGAGTCCCCGAAGGGCACGCCAGCCGCGCAGGGAAAAGGCTGCAATATCAGAATCGCCGCTGCCCAGCAGCGGCAACCAAATTGAAATAGAGCTCCCATTGCAAACCAGCGGAGCATCAAATCGCCGCCCTCTTTGGGCGGCGACCTTTTGAAATGGGGCCCCCACGCGGCACGCTTGCCGCATGAGAAAAAGTTTTGAAATCGCCGCTGCCTGACAGTGGCAACCATAAGAAATGGGGTCCCCAAAAGGCTCACCAGCCTTTTGGGGAGAAGGAGAAATGCCCCTGACCGATGCGCGGTGCCCTGTTTACGGGGCACCGGCATCTTCAGGAGCATTTCGACGTGGTGCGGGTAACAGGATTTGAACCTGCACGGCTTTCGCCACTGGAACCTAAATCCAGCGTGTCTGCCAATTCCACCATACCCGCGCGCACCCGTATTATATCGGAAATCCCCGGCTATGGCAAGACGAAAAAGCGCCGGAACATTGACTGCTGCGCCATTTTTTGGTATTATACAGGTACAAATGCTGTGCCTGTCGCCCCAACGGCGGTCAGGGGAAAGGAGCACACATGAACAGGATCGTCACTATCAGCCGTGAATTCGGCAGCGGCGGGCGGACCATCGGCAAGCACCTGGCGGAGAAGCTTGGCATCCCCTGCTACGATTCGGAGCTATTGGATAAGATCGAGGAGAAGAGCGGCCTCGCCAAGGAATACATCGCCGAGCGCGGGGAGTACACCCCCAAGGGCGGCTGGCTGGCCACGGCCTTCGCGGACCGGTCCCTGAACGGCCTGTCCGTCCAGGACTACCTCTGGACGGTCCAGCGCAAGCTGATCATCGAGCTGGCGGAGGAGAGCTCCTGCGTCATCGTGGGCCGCTGCGCCGACTACATCCTCCAGGACCAGCAGGACCTTCTGAAGGTGTTCATCCATGCGGACATGCCCTCCCGGGCCAAGCGCATCGTGGAGCTGTACGGCGAGCGGGACGAGACGCCGGAGAAGCGCCTGCGTGACAAGGACCGGCGCCGCAGCGCCTACTACCACTTCTACACCGACATGGAGTGGGGCCGGACCCAGAACTACCACATCGCCCTGGACAGCGGCGTGCTGGGCATCGACCGGTGCGTGGACATCATCGCCTCTCTCTACTGAACCTATGCCGCCCTCCGCGTTGACATTTTCCGCCCTGTACGGTAAGATGTGGACGCGAAGGGCGGCGATCTTTTACCATGAAAAAAAGGGACATATCCATCCTGGCGGCGGGGCTATTATGGGGCACTATGGGGCTGTTCACCCGCCGCATGGGGACCTTTGGCGTGGATTCCGGCGGGGTGCTGGTGATTCGCTCCTGCGGCTGCGCGGTGCTGTTCGCCCTGGCGGCCCTGCTACGGGACCCGAAGCTTTTGAAGATACGCCTCCGGGACCTGTGGCTGTTCGTCTGCTACGGCGTAGCGGCCACGTTCTTCTTCACCTACTGCTACTACCAATCCATCGCCCTGGGCAGCATGGCGGCGGCCTGTACGCTGCTGTACTCCGCGCCGGTGTTCGTGATGGTCATGAGCCTCTTCGTGTTCCACGAGCGGTTCTCCCGGCGGAAGCTGGCGGCGCTGCTGTGCTCCGTGACGGGCTGCGCGCTGGTGTCCGGCCTGCTGGAGGGACAGGCGGCCATGAGCCTGGCCGGGACGGTATACGGCCTGCTGGCCGGGGTGGGCTACGCCCTGTACAGCGTATTCTCCAAGAGCCTCACCGACCGGGATTACAACGTCCTCACCGTCAACGCCTACGGCTGGATATTCTGCTCGGCGGCGGGCCTTCTGGTGTTCGGCCCGGGCCCGGCGGCCCACATGTTCGCGGGTTTCGGGAACTTTGCCGTGTGCGCGGGCATCATCGTGGTGGCGGGATTTCTCCCGGCGCTGCTTTACAGCTGGGGTCTGGCCGGCGTGGAGGCCGGCAAGGGCGCCGTGATGGCCTCCATGGAGCCGGTGACGGCGTCGGTGCTGGGCTTTCTGGTGTACCGTGAGACGCCCACGCCCCTGGGCCTCGCGGGCATCGTCCTGGTGCTGGCGGCGGTGGTGATACTGAATATAAAACCGAAAGAAAATTGAAAGACGCGCTGCCAGGCAGTGCGTCTTTTCTTTTATGTCCCATTTCATTCCGCCATATCCTTCCAGCGTCTGGCAAGGCTCGTTCACAGTCTGTTTTCTTGCAATCCCCCGGCGGTTGTGGTATCCTTACCTTTTGGAGGCGCAGAAAATGGACGAGAAAAAGACGACGCTTTTATACCGCATCATCCGCTGGCTGGTGTGGTTTTTCTACCCCAAGATCAAGGTGGAGGGGGCGGAGGACCTGCCGGAGGGCCCCTGCGTCGTGGTGGGCAACCACTCCCAGATGAACGGCCCCATCGCCGGAGAGCTGTACACCCCCGGGGTGCACGACATCTGGTGCGCCGGGCAGATGATGGAACTGAAGGAGGTCCCGGCCTACGCCTACCAGGACTTCTGGTCCGGCAAGCCCAGGTCTGTCCGGTGGCTGTTCCGCATCGCGAGCTACCTCATCGCGCCCCTCTCCGTGTGCATCTTCAATAACGCCCACACCATCCCGGTCTACCACGACGAGCGCATCATCCGCACCTTCCGGCTCACGGTGGAGCGGCTGAACGCCGGGTCCCGGGTGGTGATCTTCCCGGAGCACGACAAAAAATACAACAACATCGTCTACGACTTCCAGACCAAATTCGTGGACGTGGCCCGGATGTACTGGAAAAAGACCGGCCAGGCCATCTCCTTCGTGCCCATGTACCTGGCCCCGGCGCTGAAGACCATGTATCTGGGCGAGCCCATCCCCTTCGACCCCCAGGCGCCCATCGCCCGGGAGCGGGAGCGCATCTGCGCCGCCCTCATGGACGCCATCACGGCCATGGCCGCGGCCCTGCCGGAGCACACCGTGGTCCCCTACCGGAACATCCCCAAGCGGGACTACCCGAAAAACCGTCCCGTCGAGGTATATGCCCATGAAGAGACAGCTGGTTGACTACCGGGACTTCCGGCTCACCCGCCTGAACGACCCCCGGTTCTCCCACGTCAAGCTGCTGGGCGGATGGCTGGTCTACTTCTCCCTGTACTTCATCACGGAGAACCTCATCCCCCCGGAGCGATGTCACCCCGTCCACTGTTTCCTGGACGACCTCATCCCCTTCAACGAGTTTTTCGTGGTCTTCTATGTGGGCTGGTACGTGCTGGTGTTCGGCTCCCTGGCCTACACCTTCTTCTTTGACGTGCCGTCCTTCCGCAAGCTCCAGACCTACATCATGATCACCCAGGCGGTGGCCATGGCGGCCTACATACTCTGGCCCAGCCGCCAGGACCTGCGGCCGGAGGTCTTTCCCCGGGAGAACGTCCTCACCTGGGTCCTGGGCCACATCTACGCCTTCGACACCAGCACCGGCGTGTGCCCGTCCCTGCACGTGGCCTACTCCATGGGGGTGCTGTCCGTGTTCACCAAGGACAGGAGCTTCCCCAAGCTGGGCAAGGCGCTGCTGGCACTGTTCGTGGTGATGGTAAGTCTCTCGGTATGCTTCGTGAAGCAGCACTCCGCCGTGGACGTGTTCGCGGCGCTGCCGGTGTGCCTGCTGGCCGAGGTATTGCTGTACGGAAAGTATTACCGTCAAAAGCTGCAAAGCAGCTAATAAAAGCCTCCCCTTCCACAGGGGAGGCTTATTATATGGTCCGCCGCCGCACCAATGCCTCCCTCTTGTGGAACCTGACAGAAGTTCCGCACCCATGCCTCCCTCTGACGAGGGAGGTGGCGCGGCAAAGCCGCGCCGGAGGGAGAGATAGTAAAGGCCTCTCCCCGCGCGGCATGCGTGCCGCGATGGGGCCCCGGACTACTGCCGGCCCCCTTGCCTCCCCCTCGGGGGGAGGTGGCCGCCGCCTTCGGCGGCGGTCGGTAGGGGGAAACTGAAAGTTAGACAAGTGCCTCCCCCCTTCAGTCAGCGCCGTTGGCGCTGCCAGCTCCCCCGCAGGGGGAGCCGAGGGGGCGCAGCGATCATCCTGGCTCCCACCAGCCCCTTACCTCATACAGAAGCCGCCCGGTCTTGCGACCGGGCGGCTTTCGTATCGGTTTATTGCCTTCTTATCTTGTCTTACAGCTCGCTGCGGACCTCGAACTCGCGGGCCTGACGCTTCTTGCGGTCGTACGTGTAGTACACAGCCACGGCCAGCGCCAGCAGCATCAGCACGAAGTGCAGTGCGCAGCAGTCGGTGAAGTTGGCCAGCGGGGTCTCGTCCTCGTCGATGAGCACTTCCTCGTCGATCGTCAGCTCGGGCTCCGCCGCCTCGCCGTCCACCTCAGGCAGGTCGGCCAGCGGGGTCTCGTCCTCGTCGATCGTCACTTCGCCGTCCGGCTCGGCGCCGTCGTCGTCGGGATCATCGTCCACGGGCGCTGCGGGAGCGGGGCTGGCGGTGGGAGCGGGCGTAGCTGCGGGCCGCGGCGTCGCGCTGGGAGCGTTATCGTTCGCGCCGGGGATCTGAGGTACGTCGTCAAGCGGCGTGTCGTCCGGGTTGATCTCGGTCGGGCCCGCAGGAGCCGCCGGGGTGTTGTCCTCGGGGGCCACAGGAGCGACAGGAGCCTCAGGGGCTTCGGGAGCCGCGGGGGTCTCGGGCTCAGCGGGGGTCACAGGCTCGGCAGGAGCTGCCGGCTCTTCCAGCTCGGGGCTGTTGGGATCGTAGTCGTTGCCGAAATCAGCGTCGCTGGGCAGGGCCACGTCGCCGCCGTTCTGGGGAGGAGTGGGGGCCACGGGACGGATGGTGGGCTCAACAGGCACGTCAGGCTCATCGGGCTCGTCGGGCTCGGTGCTCGGCTCCGGGCTGTTCTCCGTGCTGGGAGGAGTGGAGGGCTCAGTGCCCGGCTCCGGGGTCACGCTGGGCTGCTCGGAGGGCTCGGGGCTGTTCTCCGTGCTGGGAGGAGTGGAGGGCTCGGTGCCCGGCTCCGGGGTCACGCTGGGCTGGACCGTGCCGGTCCCGCCGCCCTGCGCGCCGCCGTTGTCGTTGTACAGGCTGACGGTCAGAAGTCCGAACACGCACTGCACCACATAGTCGCCATCCTTGCACGCGCCGCTGATCACATAGTCGAACTCGTTGCGGCTGACGCCCAGGAGGGAGCGGCCGCGGTGGAAGCTGAAGTTCACGCTGTCGCAGGCAGCCAGGTCGTCTCCGCCGATGGTGACGCCCGTCGCAGCTGCGTCGCCGTTCATCTCGTAGTCAGGGTCGGTGACGTTCATCTTGGAGGCGTTGTTCATCTCCCGGCCGTCGTCCCACCACATATCCACGGAACGGCTGGTGAAGGTCACGTGACGGGGGGTGATGACGATGGCGCCCACGTTGGAGGTAACGCTGTAGTTGGACTCCTCGGCGGTGCTCTTGGCCCAGTCGACCGTGAACTGAGCGGGGGCTTCGTCGCTGACGTGGGTCGCGGTGTAGGGATTTACGACGATCTCTTCGCCGTTGACCAGGCCGCTGCCTTCGATCCGAATGCCGGCGGAGAAGGTCTCGCCGTTGTACATGTGCTCCTGAGGATCGGAGACCAGGGTGATGGGCCGGGGGATGATGTTGAAGGAAGCGGTGCGCACCACGTCGCTCATGGACTTGTCGTCAGCCTTCCAGGTGGCCTTAACGGTGTAGGCGCCGGCGTTCACGGGAACGTCCACGGCATTGCCGCTGGCGTCGGAGTAGGTGATCTCGGGGTCGGTGGTGTAGTGATCACTGCCGCGGCTGGTAGCAGGACCGCTGCACACAGGGGCCTTGGCCGTATCGCCGTAGAACCAGTTTTCTATGGTGACGGATGCTTCGGGATAGTCGGTGTAAGTGTTGATCTCCTCGATCTTGGGCAGCAGGACCACCCGCGCGCCGCTCTCATTGGGGCTGATCAGCTGGCTGCCGGGGACATACTGCCGCGTCTCGTTGCCTTCAACATACCAGTAGGAGAGCTTCTCGTTCACAGCCAGCTCCAGCCCAGCGTCCGCGGCGTCCAGAACGGTGTGGCCATCGCCAGACGGGACAGTGAACTGCCGCAGCACGCTGCCGTCGCGGCCCATGTAGAGGATCTCGGGGTCGTACACGCACTTGACGGTGAACTCCACGGCGTTGTCGGAACCATTGGCGAGCACCCATTCAGTGCCGCTGGACACGAGATTGAAGGTCTTGGGCGTGGTGTCTTCCGCGTAGTGTTTGATGCCGGAGAACTCGTTCGTAAAAGCGTTGATCGCGCTGCCGGCGCTGACCGTCAGGGTCGTGGTGAAGCACTGTCTGGCCTCGTCATAGTAAATGCTGGAGAGGGTGTAGTCAGCGGTCCCCAAACCGTAGGTTTTCTCCAAAAGCTCCGGGTGCTTGTTATCTTTGTTCACGCACTTCACAGTGACCTTGATGAGATCATTGGCAACGTTGGTGGGGGGAACGATCTTCTTGATGTTCCAGGTGCCCGTGCAAGAGGTGCTGCCTCCATCCCAGCGGGCCGTCACGTCGCCGTGAGCGGCATCGTTCACGGAAGAGAAGTATTTGTGGAAAGTGACGACATTCTCGGAGGGGATGGTGCCGGTGCCAAGCACAGTCCCATCTGCATCGTACAGGGTGAAATGGGTGTTGGCAACGCCGGTGACCGTGGCCGTGAAGGTCACATCAGCAGGATCGTAGTTCTCGGCGCCAAGAACGATGGTATCGGGATCAGCGGTGACCGTGATGCCCGTGACCGCGTGCGCCGCCCACTGAGCGATCAGCGTCACCTCTCCTCCAGGCGCGCAGTTGACTTCGTCTGTACCCAAGCTGCCTACCACATCGCCGGTGGCTTTCCAGCCAGTGAAGTTGTAGCCGGGGCAGGATGCGGAGCCCAGGTTTTTGAAGGTGTAGGAGCTGTCAGCATTCTGAGCACTCTTGCCGATCGTCCGCGTCTGGGTCGCGGGGTTGGGGAGCTGCAGGCCGGATTTGCCCGCGCACTCGCCGCCTTCATAGGTCAGGGTGTACTTATTAATGCCTTCACGCGGGTAGGCGTAACGATGGATGGTCAGCGTGCTGCCGGTGCCGCTCAAGACCACGGGGATGTATGCGGAGTCGCCCGCGTTGTAGGTCGTGCCGCCGCCAAAGAAGTGCGACGCACCGCCGGTGATCGTTGCGGTACCGCTGGAGTAGGAGTAGCCCAGGTTATCATTCTCATACTTCTCGAAATACTTGTTGAGGGCTGCATCTCCCATGATGCTGACCGTCTCGCCCTCAACCCCCGTCACGGTGCTTTCCCACTTCTGTTCGCCGTTGAGGTAGATCACGACCTTAATGGAAGCCTTACCCTCAGCGTTCGCGGTGTCGATCTCGTCCTCGGCCTCAAGCTCGATGTCCATATCGATGCTGCTGGCCTCGGGGGCGTCGTGGTCATACTCGGAATAATCATAAGTAGTGTTGGCCTGCTCCTGCGCAGAGGAGGTGTAGTAGTCATAGGACTCAGACCAGCCGTCGTCGTACCAATCGTCCTCGGAGAAGCCCTCGTAGGACCAATCCCAGTCGTCGGCCAGGGCCGCGGTGGACAGGTTCCCGCCGATCAGAACGATCACGAGCAGGACTGCCAGGAAGCGTTTCATAACGTTTTTCATGGTGTACTCCTTTCTTTGAGGGGGTATATCTACATATTTTTTATTTCGCGAACTCGTGGGGCCGCCGCGCTCATCAGCGGCCTTGTTTTGCCTTTCACACTAATAAGACGGCCCGCCGGAGAAAAACGGCTCACATTTTTTGGCCTTTTTTGAAAAAATTTTAAAAAAATTTTCCTGGATCCGCCTCTTCCAGGGCATCCATTCGGTTTTCACCGAATATTCGCCGTGAACCGGCGTAAATGCCAGGTTTATTCTATGGCTATTCATGCCGATTTACATAACATTTTACCGCGTTTCCAGCCCGAAACGCGGTAAAAACTAATGGATATAAATTTGTTTTCACGTGGATATATAGAATAAAAATCCA
>CANQIH010000089.1 GCA_947624035.1 uncultured Oscillospiraceae bacterium
ATCACCTACATCCTGGCCGGCGTCAGCGAGTGGAAGTTTGAAAACGGCGTGGCCGGCTTCGGCTTCCTGGCCCTGGCGGTCATGATCTTCGGCCAGTGGAAGCCCACCCGCATCGCCCTGGCCGCCCTGCTGTTCGGCCTTTTCCGGGCCCTCAGCAACGTGTACATGGGCTTCGACTTCCTCTACAGCCTGAACATCCCCAGCACCGTGTACAACATGATGCCCTACATCGTGTCCCTCATCGTGCTGGCGTTCACCTCCAAGAACTCCCGGGCCCCCAAGGCCGAGGGCATCCCCTACGACAAGGGGCAACGGTAGTTACCCTATACAAAGCAAAAAAGACGGACGCATTTTGCGTCCGTCTTTTTTGCTGTTCTCTTTTACCGGGTCTCCTGGGCCCGGATCAGGTTCTCATAAAACCGCACCGCCCCGGGCAGGCAGCGTATCTCCAGGCACTCGTCCAGGCCGTGCATGCCCTTCATCTGCTCCGGCCCGAACAGGATGGGCGCGAAGCGGATGCAGCTGGCGCATATGTCCTGATAGAAATAGGCGTCCGTGGCGCCGGTCATGACGTAAGGGCTCACGGGCAGGCCCGGGAAGGTCTGGCAGATGACCAGCTGCACCTGCTTGAAGGCCGGGCCGTGGATGTCCACCGGCGGGGAGAAGTCGTTGGAGAGAAGCACCTCCATGTCCAGGCCGTATTTCGCGGCCCGGGCCTTGATAAGTTCCAGACTCTCCTTCTCCCCCTGGTGGGGGATGAAGCGCATGTTCACGCCCACGCTGGCCTCCTGGGGCAGCACGTTGTATGCCTCGGAGCCGGACAGCACCGTGAAGGCGGCGGTGGTCTGGAGCATGGCCCCGGCCTGGGCGCTGATGGAGCCCATGATGGGCTTCAGGATGGGACCGAACAGCCACAGGTTCCCCAGCACCAGCCGCAGGCCGAAGGGGGCGTAGGGGGCCAGGCGGCCGAACATGGCCTTGACCTCCGGGGAGAACTTCTTTTTGAAGGGCGAATGGGTCTCCATGCTGTGGATGAAGGCCGCCACCCGGGCCGCCGGGCTGTTTTTGGTGGGGGCGCTGGCGTGGCCTCCGGCGCTGCGGGCGGTGAAGCGGACGTTGGCTTTGCCCTTTTCAAACACGCCCACCATGGCGAAGTTGCCGTGGATGCCGCCCACGGGCTCGTTGATGATGGCGCCGCCCTCGTCGCACAGGAGAAACAGCTCCACGCCCCGGCGCTTCAGCTCCGCCACCAGCTTGGGGGCCCCGTCCCCGCCCCACTCCTCGGTGCAGGAGCTGGCCAGATACACGTCGCAGGCGGGGTTGTAGCCCGCCGCCAGCAGATTCTCCACCGCCTGGAAAAAGGCCATGACGGACCCCTTGGTGTCCGCCGTGCCCCGGCCCCATATCTTCCCGTCCGGCGATATCTCGCCGCCGAAGGGGTCATGGGTCCAGGCCCCCGCCGCCGGGACCACGTCCTGGTGGCTCATGAGCAGGATGGGCTGGCCGCTGCCCGTGCCCTTCCAATGAAACAGCAGGTTCCCGTCGATGACGGTCTTCTCCAGCTTTTGGTGGACCAGGGGGAAGAGCTTTTCCATGACCGCCTGGAGCTCCTCGAAGGCGGACAGGTCCGTCTGCCCGGGGCTGGACACGGTCTCACACCGGACCATGGCGGCGAGCTTTTCCGCCAGCATCCGGGCCTCGTCGTCCGCCGGGGGCGGCGTATATTTGGACTTTAGTCTTGTCATCTTCAGGGTATTGACCACGGCGTAGAGAAACAGGGTCCCGATCAGACCCAGCAGGAAGCAGATCATGACGGATATCATATGGCGGCCTCCTTCCGGCGCTTTTTGTAGAGCAGGTACGCGATGGCGATGGCGATGCCGCCGGAGGGGATGACCATGAAGCTGGTGGAGCCGGAAAGGCTGGGCACCAGGATGAACAGCACGCTCATGAGCACCAGGGGCGTGACGGCGATGGTCATGTTTTTCCGGTAGTACCGGTAGGCCATGGCCCCAAAGAGGGCGGGCACCACGTTGTCGAAGGCCGGGCGCAGCACCGGGCTCTGGAGCACCGGCTGCAGCGGCGCCAGCAGCAGCACCCCCAGGGCCAGCACCAGGATGGTCACGAGACTGGACGTGGCGATGGACAGGGTGGAGATGATCTCGTTTTCCGGCGTGCCGGTCTTTGCCCCCACGATGTCCCGGGCGTTGACGGCGCATGGTATCTTCATATTGATGAGGTTGCCGGTGATGAAGGCCAGGTACCCGCCGCCGGCCCCCAGCATGGGGGTGTACACCAGAAATTCCACCACGCTGCTGACGGTCCACACGAGGCCCACCGAGAGAAAGGCCCGGCCCACGGCACCCAGGTCCGGCATGGCCCCCAGCACCCCGCCGATGGCGAAGGGCGCCCCCAGCAGCAGCACCAGCGTCACGGCGGAGCAGACCCGGCCGATGACGTGGGTGCGGGCGTTGTACTTTTCAAAAACGGTCTGTTCTTTCATGCGCGCCTCCTTAGAACACCAGGCCCACGGCCACCGCCGCGGCCATGCCCACGATCATGCTTCCGGCGATGGAAAAGCTGTCCAGCCAGGCCATGCCCTTTTTCTCGCTGAGGTACACGAAGCCTGCCATGGCGAGGCAGGCCGCCCCGGCCACAGCCAGAGGCGTCCAGTCCCCGGCAAAGGCGAACATCCCCCCGCCGGACACGAACCCGCCCACGTAGCTGCCGATGTAGGCCGACACCAGGCCGATGAACATGGCGGTCATGGCCATGTCCCCAAAGCCGCCGCCCCCGCCGTTGCCGGACCCGGCCCCCAGCTTTCTCGTGTACCGCTTGTTGAAAAAGACGGACAGCACCATGCCCCACATGATGCACACGCTCATGAGAAGGGCGATGGTGGCAAAGCCGGAGGGGGTCATCTCCGCCGCGGACAGCGTGCTCATGCCCACCTGTTCCGCCGCCGCCTGGGCCACCTGGGTCTCGTAGTGCAGCGCGCCGATGACCGAGAGCCGCAGCCAGGGCCAGGGCGTGCCCAGGCTGCCGGACAGGGCGATGACGCCCAGCAATATGCCCACGCTGGGCAGCAGGGAGAACGTGGCGCTGGAGGTGATGGCCCGTTTCATGCGGGTCCGGTCCATGCCGATGGCCAGGCCCGCCCGGTACGCCCGGACCATGAACACCACGCACAGCACCGCCACGAAGGCGATGATGCCGCCGCAGATCAGGTACACCGGGGCGCTGTTGAGCTGCTTCAATATTCCCATAGCGCTCCTCCTTGGAAAAATTTGTCTAAAGTATACCATATGGAATGGGCCTTGCCAATGGGGAAAGCGGGAATATATGGAAAACTCCCCCGGCCTCAGCCAGGGGAGTTTTGTATTGCGTATTCGGTTACAGACTCTTTTCCAGGTGGGCGCGGATGGCGGCGATGAAGCCCTCCGTGTCCGTCACGGTCCCGCGGCCTAAGAGCTGTGCGATGTCCCTGGTGACGGCGCCGTCCCCGATGGCGGCCATGGCGGCGTCCTCCAGCTTCCCGGCGAAGGAAGCCAGGTCCGTGAGGCCGTCCAGCTCCCCCCGCTTGCGGAGAGCGCCGGTCCAGGCGAACAGGATGGCCATGGGGTCCGTGGAGGTGCGCTCCCCGGCCTGCCGCCGCCGCCAGTGGCGGGTGACGGTGCCGTGGGCGGCCTCGTAGACGAACCGGCCCGTGGGGGAGATGAGCACGCTGGTCATCAGGGCCAGGGCCCCGAAGGCCGCGCCGATCATGTCGCTCATCACGTCGCCGTCGTAGTTTTTCAGCGCCCAGACGAACCCGCCGGAGGAGCGCATGCACCTGGCCACGGCGTCGTCGATGAGGGTGTAGAAGTAGTGGATGCCGGCATCCTCGAAGGCGGCCTTGTATTCCTCATCGTAGACCTGCTGGAAGATGTCACGGAACCGGCCGTCGTAGGTCTGCAAAATGGTGTCCTTGCAGGAGAACCACAGGTCCTGCTTTTTGTCCAGGGCGCAGGCGAAGCAGCTGCGTGCAAAGGCGAAGATGCTCTTGTCCGTGTTGTGCATGGCCATGGCCACGCCGGGGCCCTTGAAGGAGAACACGGTCTTTTCCCCGGCGTCCCCGGTGAGGCGCACGGTGTCGCCCTCCCGGCCGGTGAGCTCCACGCCCTTGTAGATGTCGCCGTAGCCGTGGCGGGCCACGGTGATGGGGGCGGTCCAGGTGGGCACCAGGGGCACGGCCCCGGGCAGCAGGATGGGGGAGCGGAAGATGGTCCCGTCCAACGCGGCCCGCAATGTGCCGTTGGGGCTGGGGTACAGCCGGGGCAGGTCGTATTCTACCTTCCGCTGGGCGTTTGGCGTGATGGTGGCGCACTTGACGCCCACGCCGTACTTCTCCACGGCCCGGGCGGCGTCCATGGTGACGGCGTCGTCGGTGGCCTTCCGGCTGGGCAGGCTCAGGTCGTAGTACTCGGTCCTGAGGTCCACGAAGGGGGTCAGAAGCTCCTCCTTCACCATGGCCCAGATGAGCCGTGTGGTCTCGTCGCCGTCCATCTCCACCAGGGGAGTGGTCATCCTGATCTTATCCATGTCACGCCTCCTGTCTCTGCCGGTACCAGTTGATGAGGCACCCGGCCAAAAGGATCTCCCGCTCCCGGTCCGTGAGCTGGCCCAGGTGCAGGGTCACGGGGGCCTTTTCCGGGCCCATGTAGCCCTGGACCGCCTCGGCCCCCGCCTGGAGCGCCGCCCGGATGCCGGGCACGGTCAGCTCCGCGCCGGGCTCCCAGTTGAAGTCCCCGTCATAGGTGAAGGGCAGGATGCCCCAGTTGATGAGGTTGGCCCGGTACCGCCGGGTGGCGTACTCCCTGGCCACATTGGCCGCGCCGCCAAGCACCCGCTGGCAGGAGGCGGCCTGTTCCCGGGCGGAGCCGTCCCCGGGTTTCACGGCATAGATGGCGCTGGCCCTGCCCTGGGCCTGCAGCGCCTGGCACCGGGGCACGTACTCCGGCACCCGGCGGCTCAATGCGAAGGTGGACAGTTTCATGGGGTTGGACCGGTAGCTGGAGGTCTCCCCGGAGGGGATCAGCTCGTCCGTGGTGGTCACCGGGTCCTGGATCACCGCCGTGAAGGTGACGGTCAGGTCCTCCGGCAGGGCGGGAAACTCCGGCCAGGGCTGGATGTTGGGGCCGTAGCGCAGCGGCTCGTCCGCCATGGGCTTGCCGTAGCCCCGGTATACCCGGCTCTCGTAGGGGGCGGCGTCGAAGCTGTCCTCTATGACGGGCGGGTCGTAGTCGATGTCCGTGGCAGGAGTGATGACGCCGCCATTGGCCGCCGTGGCGGCGATGGACCGGGCGTCCATGAGGATGACCTGGGCGCTCTGGCCCTGGGCGGGCTGGGAGCCCTCCCGGTGCTGGAAGTTCCGGGTGGCGTGGCGCAGGCTCACGGTGTCCCCGGCCCCGAAGCAGGGGCCGCAGAAGCAGGGCTTCACCACGCCGCCGGCGGCCAGGATGGTCTCCAGGGCGCCGCACCGCATGGCGGCCAGGTTCACCGGCATGCTGGCGGGGTACACGGCCAGGTCGAAGTACCCGCTGCCCACCTGACGGCCCTTCAGGATGGCGGCGGCCTCGGCGATGTTCTCCAGAAGGCCCCCGGCGCACCCGGCGATGAGCCCCTGCTCCGCCCGCTTTCCGGCCAGCTCCCGGAGGGGCACGGCCTTGGAGGGGTGGTAGGGCAGGGCCGCCATGGGCTCTATCTTATCCAGCTCGATGGTCACCATGGCGTCGTAGAGGGCGCCGTCCTCCGGCTCCATGCGTTTATAGTCCCCCAGCCGCCCCCGGAGGGCCAGCCAGGCCTCGGTCCGCCCGTCGGTCTGCCACAGGCTGGAGAGACAGGCCGTCTCCGTGGTCATCACGTCCAGGCCCATGCGCCAGTCCATGGAGAGGTTCTTGACGCCGGGACCGGCGAACTCCAGCACCGCGTTTTTCACGAGGCCGTCGGGGAACACCGCCCCGCACAGGGCCAGGGCCGCGTCGTGGGGCCCCACGCCCCGCCGGGGGGCGCCGGTGAGGTACACCAATATGATCTTGGGCGACGAGACGGAATAGGTGTCGCCCAGCAGCTGCTTCACAAGCTCTGGGCCGCCCTCGCCCACGCCCATGGTGCCCAACGCGCCGTAGCGGGTGTGGCTGTCCGAGCCCAGGATCATCTTCCCGCAGCCGGCCAGGGCCTCCCGGGCGTACTGGTGGATGACTGCCAGGTTGGCCGGGACATACTCCCCGCCGAACCGCCGGGCGGCGGACAGGCCGAAGGCGTGGTCATCGGCGTTGATGGTGCCGCCCACGGCGCAGAGGCTGTTGTGGCAGTTGGTGAGCACGTAGGGGATATCGAACTTTTTGAGGCCCGAGGCCATGGCCGTCTGGATGACGCCCACATAGGTGATGTCGTGGCTGATGAGGGCGTCGAAGCGCACCCTGTCGCCGCCGTGGGCGGCCAGCACCTTCGCCGCCATGGTCTTTTCCCGGGCGGCCTCCGGCGTGGGGGACACAGGCGCGCCCGCCTGCCACATCACAGGTCCGGCATGATAAGTGATCATAGTTCTTTCTCCGTGTAAAGTGATGACACCATTATACAGCCCCCGGGCCGGTACGTAAAGAGTTTTCCCCTATCGGAAATGCCAAATTATCCGGGGAAAATGTAAATCTGATTGTGATAAGTTGCAAAAACGTATGGATTTTGCCGCGAGTTTCGGGGATTTGCCACAATTTTTGAAATTTTGAGAGAATAAACTTGCAAAGCGCTTTAGCGCTGTGTATAATGAGTGCCATCATCCGAACAGAAGGAGACCCGACCCATGAACGCCGACACGTTTATCATACAGAAGTACATGCCCGCCCTGTGCGCCGACGCCGCGGACCGGTACGCCATCGAGCCGGGCTATTTCGCCCGCACCAACCGGGGCCTGCGCAACGAGGACGGCACCGGCGTCATGATCGGCGCCACCCGCATCGGCACCGTCCGGGGCTACTACATGCAGGACGGCGAGCGCAAGCCCATGGACGGCCAGCTGCTGTACCGGGGCATCTCCGTGGCGGACATCGTGAAGAGCCATTGGGACAGCGGCTCCTTCGGCTATGAGGAGGTGGCGTATCTGCTGCTCCTGGGCCGGCTGCCAAACGCCCGGCAGCTTTCGCTCTTCTCCGTGATGCTGTCCGAGGCCCGGCGGCTGCCCCCCGGCTTTTTCGAGGACATGATCCTCAAAAACCCCAGCCCGGACGTGATGAACGGCCTGGCCCGGAGCGTGCTGGCCCTGTATGCCTACGACAAGGACCCGGACAGCCGCACCGTGGAGAACCTGATGAGCCAGTCCGTGGAGCTCATCGCCCGGCTGCCGGTGATCGTGGCCCAGACCTACGCCGTGAAGCGGCACGTCTATGAGGAGTCCAGCCTCTACATCCACCACCCCAAGGACGAGCTGTCCCTGGCGGAGAACTTCCTGCGCATGGCCCGGAAGGACAAGAGCTATACCCCCTTGGAAGCCCGGGTGCTGGACCTGATGCTGATCCTCCACGCGGAGCACGGCGGCGGCAACAACTCCGCCTTCGTCTGCCGGGCCATGTCCTCCTCCGGCACGGACACCTACTCCGCCATCGCCGGGGCCATCGGCTCTTTGAAGGGGCCGCTGCACGGCGGCGCCAACGCCAAGGTCCAGGAGATGTTCGGCCTGCTCCAGAGCCGGATGAACGTCAACTCCACCGACGGCGAGATACGCGACAGCCTGTCCGCCGTGCTGGACGGCCGGGCGGGCGACGGCTCCGGCAAGATATACGGCCTGGGCCACGCGGTGTACACCCGGTCCGACGCCCGGACCGTGGTCATCAAGCAGTACGCCCGGGAGATGGCCCGGGAGAAGGGCCGGGAGGAGGAGATGGACTTCCGGGAGCGGGTGGAGCGCATCGGCCTGGAGCTGCTGGCCGAGAAGAAGGGCGAGACATGCGCCAACGTGGACTTCTACTCCGGCTTCGTGTACGACATGCTGGGCATCCCCCGGGAGCTCTACACCCCGCTGTTCGCGGTGGCCCGAATCGCCGGGTGGTGCGCCCACCGGATCGAGGAGGTCCTGACCGGCGGACGGATCATGCGCCCGGCCTACCGGGCCGTGTCCGAGCCCAGCCGGTACGTGCCCCTCGCGGAGCGGGAATAAGGAAAAAGACCGGGCCGGGAGAGACTTCTCCCGGCCCGGGGCATAGAAAAAGAGCGGCAGGATGACCCTGCCGCTCTCTTCGGTTTTACGGAAATTACACGGCGCGCTGGACCTTGCCGCTGCGCAGGCAGCGGGTGCACACGTACACATGCTGGGGCTTGCCCTCAA
>CANQIH010000090.1 GCA_947624035.1 uncultured Oscillospiraceae bacterium
GGAAGGCGGAAGCCTGCGTCAAAAAGTCGACTTGGGTGCCCAGCAGCAGGTTGATCAGACCGCCGGACGGGCTCAGGAAGATGCGCAGCATACCGCAGATGACCATCGTGGAGATGAAGTGCGGCGCGTACAGGACGGTCTGCACCACTCTCTTGTACCGGGCGAACCGGAGCTGGTTGATGATCAGGGACAGGATGATGGGGATGGGGAAGCTCCACAGCAGGCTGTACAGGCTGATCAGGACGGTGTTCCGGATCATGCGGGCGAAGGTGGGCGCGTTGAAGAACCGGATGAAGTGCTTCAGGCCGACCCACTCGCTGCCGAAGTAGCCGCGCCGGGCGTTGAAGTCCCGGAAGGCGATCTGGATGCCGTACATGGGAACGTACTTGTAGATGATGGTCAGCACCACCGGGATGAGCAGCAGTGCGTACATCTGCCAGTTGTTCTTCAGCCGCATGCTCAGGTTCTTCGACTGCCGGGGCGCCAGAACAGGTGCGCTGGTTTGATTCATGTGATCCACTCCTTACAGTAAAATAATGAAAAAAGCAGGCTTGACCGTCTCACCTTCCCTCGGCATTTTCTGTTTTCCGGGTCAAATAACGGTTCACGGCATTTTTTCACGATTTCCAATTTTTTCCTAAAAGTGTGTAAAAACCACGTGAAACGTTATTCTATGAACATGTCACAATATAGTCCGTATCCACAGACATGTCAACAAGTTTTCCCGGAATTTCCGCATTTTTGACCAAATGCCCAAAACCTGCCGCCCTCATTTGGGCAAATTACCCTTTCTTTTGTTTCGTGAAATTTTTGTGAAATTTATGCTTTACAAATGAAACATCCCTGCGCTATAATATGACCACCCCAGAGGATGTATCACTTATTACGTTCAAAGGAGTGTCAGTACGTGAAAGTCAAAAGCAACGCGCCCACCATGAAGGACGTGGCCCGGGAGGCCGGCGTGGCCCTGGGCACGGTGTCCAAGGTGCTCAACGACCTGCCCGTGGGCGAGAGCTACCGCATCCGGGTCCAGGAGGCGGCCCAGAAGCTGGGCTACCAGGTGAACAGCTACGCCCGGGGCATGCGCAGCGGCAAGACCGGGACCGTATCCCTCATCCTGCCCAACGTGACGGACCCCTTTTTCTCCGCGCTGACGGAGCACGTGTGCCATGCCCTGTCCAAGCGGGACTACCGGATGCTCCTGTCGGTGACGGGCTCCAACCCCAGCATCGAGCAGCAGTGCATCCGCATGGTCCAGCTGAACAAGGTGGACGGCATCATCGGCCTGACCTACAATCCCCTGCTGGACGTCAGCGACCAGACCGCCTTCGTCTCCGTGGACAGGAACTTCAGCTCCGCCGTTCCCTGCGTGGCCTCGGACAATTTCGCCGGCGGCCAGATGGCGGCGGAAAAGCTCATCGAGCTGGGCTGCAAGCGGCTGCTGTTCTTCCGCATCGGCTCCGACGTGCCCAGCGAGGCGGACAAGCGGGGCGTGGGCTTCCAGTCCGTGTGCTCCCTCAGGGGCGTGCCCCAGCAGTCCCTGATGCTGAACGACCGGGACGGCTACGGCCCCTTCCGGGAATTTTTGCAGCAGCACATCACCGGCGGCTCCCTGGCCTACGACGGCATCTTCTGCAACACGGACCGGTTGGCCACCGCGGTGATCGGCATTTTGCGCGGCCTGGACCTGCATGTGCCCCGGGACGTGCAGGTCATCGGCTTTGACGGCATCCGCCATTTCGGGACCGGCGATCCCTACTGCTCCACCATCGCCCAGCCCGTGCCCCAGCTGGCGGAGGCCTGCGTGGACACGCTGCTGCGGGGGGACCGTTCCAACCTCCCCTCTCTCATCTGCCTGCCGGTCACCTACGTGAGCGGCGGCACCACCCGCGACTGAAGGAGCGCGCCATGGCCAGCGAATACCTGAAATGGAAATACCGGGATGTGAAGCCGGACGAGCCCGTCCAGTACACCGCCCAGGAGAAGCGCAGAAACTGGTTTTTCTACCACAAGTGGCACATCGTCATCGGCGTGGTGCTGGTCCTCTGCCTGGGAGACGTGCTGTGGCACGTGCTGGGCATCGGCCAGGTGATGCCGGACTACCAGGTGGCCTACGTGGGCGCGGCCATGCTGCCGGACGACACCGTCGCCGCCCTGGAGGACGCCATCGCCGGCCTGGGCCAGGACTGCAACGGGGACGGCCGGGTGGCCGTAAAGCTCAACCAGTACGTCACCGCCGGCGGCAGCGGCGACGCCGCGGAGTACGCGGCGGCCTCCACCGTCATGCTGATGGGCGACCTGTCCGAGAACGACAGCTACTTCTTCCTGCTGGAGGACCCGGACCGGTTCCAGCGGGAGTACGGCGTACTGCGGCGGCTGGACGGGACCCTCCCCACGGAGGACGACGAGGACTACGAAAACTGCTATATCGCCTGGGACGACTGCCCGGCGCTGGCCGGGCTGGACCTGGGGGACTACACCGTCACCACCCTGGGCAAGGAGGTCACCGGCCACAGCCGGGAGCTGCTCTCCGGCCTCTATGTGGCCCGGCGGGGCTTCTGGATGGACGAGACATCCAAGTACCCGGAGCAGTGCGGCGAGCTCTGGGACGCACTGACGGAAGGAGCGCTGTCATGAGCAAACGGACGTCAATGACCATATTGCTGGTGCTCATCGGCCTGCTGGGCCTGAGCGCCGTCCTGGTGCTGGGCTGGAACGGCCGGTACCCGGACCAGGCCGCGGACGGCTCCGCCTGGGACAAGGACTGGACCATGCTGGGCTCCGCCATGGGCGTGGAGGACCCGGGAAACGGCTTCACGCTGCTGGACAACAACCTGGCCCTGGCCGCCAGCGACACCTACCTCGCCACCTGGACCAGCGGTGAGGCCATCCCCTTCGTCAACGAGGAGGAGCAGGACATGGACATCTACCCCGCCCAGATCTACCTGCTGCTGCTCAGCTGCAAGGACGCCGCCAGCGCCCAGAAGGCCATGGACGACTGGATCGCCCAGGAGAACGAGACCTACACCGTCACGGACACGGTGACCGAGACCCACAACGGCCAGCCGTACACCGTGCTTCAGTACCTGACCCGGTCCGAGACCAACCCCTACAGCCGGGGCGCGGTGGCCTTCGCCGTATATGAGAACTACGCCGTCAGCGCGGAGCTGACGTGCATGGAGGACTACGACGGGGACGAGGCCGCCCTCATGGCCGCGTTTTTGGACGGCTGCCACTACAGCGGCGAGCTGCCCGAACTGCCGGAATAAGGAGGAAAACACCATGGGTCTTTTCATTCACGACGATCCCAGCTACGATCCCAGCATCCGGCAGACCGGCTTTTACCGCTACCGGCAGCTTTTGAGCGAATGCGCCTCCCACTGGTTTCTGGTGGACCTGGTGACCCTGATGGGGGCCACGCCCCTGGCCATCGGCGTGGCGGCGTCCATCATGACCGCCAGCGTGGTGGTGCTCATCCCCGCCTCCCTGGTGGGCGGCATGATCTTCGGCCCCTTCCTGGCCGGGATGTTCGACGCCGTGCTCCGGGGCCTGCGGGACGACAATACGGCCCGCTGGGCCAACTACCGGAAGAGCTGGAAGCAGAACTGGAAGGGCAGCCTGCTCCCCGGGGCTTTCCTGGGGCTGCTCCTGGGCATGTACAGCTTCATGACGGCCCTGCTGCTGTTGTGGTCGGAGCGGGCCCCCTCCCTGGGCACCGTGGTCCTGTACCTCTTCTCCGCGCTGCTGCTTCTGGTGTTCACCACCCTCTACTGGCCCCAGCTGGTGCTGTTTCAGCAGACCATGATAAACCGGCTGCGCAACATCATCCTGTTCACCTCCAAGTACATCTGGAAGGTGCTGGGCGCGGCGCTGCTCCAGCTGCTGTACATCGCCATCCTGGTGCTGTTCGCCCCCTGGAGCCTCACCATCGTGCCCTTTTTGGGCATGTGGTACATCATGTTCCTCACCCAGTTCATCATCTACGACGACCTGAACCGGGAGCTGCACATCGAGGAGCAGTTCGCCACGGAGGAGGATGACGCCCTCCCCCCTGCGGAGGAAGAGGAAGATATCTGACCCCCAGACATGAAAAACCGGGGCGGCATAGCCGTCCCGGTTTTGCGTTTTTATCCCATATTCAGCCCGCGCCGGAAGCTTGCAGCAGCAGGTCCATGGCGGTCAGCAGCTGGCCCTTCTGGTCCGGGAGCATCCCCCGGAGGGTGTACTGGTCCAGCACGGTGGTGTCCTCGAAAAGGCAGTCCGTGACGGAGAGCTCCGTCAGCATCAGCCGCTCCTCCGCCAGCACCTCCCAGGGCTCCATCTGGGTGAAGTGGCCCGCCTGGGCATCCCGGTACAGGGGCGTGCCCGGGTACAGGTGCAGCTTCAGGCACCAGATGTTTTTCGGGTGAGTGCGGTTGAGCATCCGGGCGGTCTCCACGGCATTGAGCCGGGACCACTCCCGCCCCCCCAGGCCGGGGATCACCGTGACGAAGTAGTCTATCCCGGCCCGGTCCAGCCGCCCCAGGGCCTCCACGGTCTGGGCGGCGGTGACGCCCTTATCGCAGTGGAGCAAAATGGGGTCGCAGCCGCTCTCCACGCCGATGTGCAATGCCCGCACCCCGGCGGCGCGCAGCGCTTTGAGCTCACCGTCCGTCTTTCGCAGCACGTCGTCCGCCCGGGCATACATGGCCAGCGCCTCCACCCGGGGCATGTGCCGCCGGACCAGCGCCGCGATGGCCAGCAGCCTATCTGTGTCCATGCAAAAGGGGTTCTCCCCCAGCAGGAACAGCCGCGTCTGCTCCGGCTGGAGCGCCGCCAGCACCTGGAGGCTCCGCTCCACCTGCTCCAGGGGCGTCAGCCGAAACTCGTCCCGGGCGAAGTCACAGAAGGCGCACCTGTGCCACGAGCACCCCAGGGCCACCTCCAGGGGGCCGCTGGTCTCCTCGTGGGGCGGGATGTAAATGGTGTCGTGGGTGTAGATGGACTGGTACATCTCCTCCCGGGTCATGGCATCCTCCCTTTATCGGCGGCGGTCAGCCCTTGCTCCCAAAATACCGGAGCATGTTCTCCGCAAAGATACGGTGTCCCTCCGGCGACAGGTGTATCCCGTCCGCCGCCAGGGGCAGGCCCCAGGCGCCCGCATCCAGGAAGGATGCCCCTGCCCGGGCCGCGCACTGGGCCAGTTCACGGGACAGGCGCCCGTCCGTGGTGCTGTAGGGGCCGTAGAACCGGTCGTCCCCAAAATCCAGGTACGGCGGCGCGATGACCAGGACCTCCGCCCCCGCCAGCCCGGCGGCACATTCGGACCGGACCCAGGCCATGGCCCGGTCCAGCCGCTCCCCCACCCGGCCCGCGTCAGGATGGCTGCCGCTCAGATAGTCGTTGGTGCCCAGCATGACGGCAAACAGGTCCAGGGGCGCGCTCCGGCGCAGGCTCCGGGCCATGTCCTCCCGCTCGAAGGAGAGCTCCGGGATGCACCGGCCCGGCAGGGCGTCCGTCAGGATGTCCCACCGGTCCGCCAGGGCGGCGGCCAGGGTGTCCGGCCACCGGACAGAGGCGGGATACCGCCCGCCGCTGCCCCGGCCTGCGCCCGGGTCGGTGCCGTAGGTGTTGGAATCGCCGTAAAACAGCGCCCGGCGGCGCTCAGGCCCGGTCGGCGCCATAGAGCTTTTCCACCAGGGAGATCAGCTTCTGGGTGGCCTCAGAGGCGGGGTGCATCTGGCTCGTGACCATGCTGATGGCCCGGAACTGTCCGCCCTCCGCCAGGCGGAAGTCCAGCAGCTCACCCCGGTTGATGTAGTCCTGGGCGGCCAGCCGGGAGATCACGGACACGCCGATACCCTCCCGCACGCTCATGAGCACCGCGTCGGTGTTGCCGAAGTTGGCCACCACCTTCAGGTCCCGCTCCTCTATGCCCAGCTCCGTGAGGGACCGCATGGCCTCCCGGCGGGTGCCGGAGCCGTCCTCCCGCAGGACGAAGGTCTCGCCCCGCAGCCAGTCCAGCGTGGTCTCCCGCTCCTTGATGGCGCGGTACTTCTCGGAGTTGGCCGTGACCACCACCAGCTCGTCCTGGTAGAAGGGGATGTACTCGCAGTAGGCCCGGTTCACGGCGGTGCCCACGAAGCCGATGTCCGCCTTGTGGGCCATCACGTCGTCGATGACGCCGGAGCTGTCCGACTCCACCAGGCGGAAGCGGGAATAGGGATAGCGGCGGCTGTACTCCGCCAGGATGCGGGGCAGCAGGTACTGTGCCGGGATGGTGGACGCCGCGATGACGATCTCCCATGCCTCCGGCTCTTTCTTCTCATCTTTGAACATATGCTGTATCTTGGACGCCAGCTCCACCATCTCCCGGGCGTACAGGTATATCTTCCTGCCGTCCTCCGTGAGCTCCACGGCCTTGGTGGTGCGCGCAAAGAGCTGCGTTCCAAGTTCCTCCTCCAGACTTGTTATATATGCGCTGACTGTGGGCTGCGTCAGGAACAGCTCTTTGGCCGTCCTGGAAAAGCTGCTGTTGTTGGCGATCTTCACGAACGCCTCGATCTGTTTCAGATTCAAAACTCGTCACCTTCCGGCAATCAACTTGCCCATTTTATCTTTATATTTGATCCCGCCCTCAGCGGAACGCCACCCGCTCGGTCTCGGCGCCCACCTTCTTGGTCACCTTGATGGAGTCCATGTACTCCACGATGGGCTTGGCGCACTTCCGGCTGCACTGGCACATCTCCTTCACGTCCTTGATGGTGATGAGATCGTTGGTCTCGAAGTGCTTCAGCACCATGTCCCGGGCGTCGTCCATGAAGTGCTTCATGGTGTAGAGCTGCAGGCTGTCCCCCACCCGCACGCAGCGGCCGTCCTCGATGAGCAGGTTCAGGATGTCCATCACCGTCTCCTCGGGGTAGTTCCTCCGGTCGATCTCGCTGAACCGCAGCATCTCATAGCCCGCGGTCTCAAAGGTGTCGATGAGAAGCTTCTCCACGGCCAGGTAGGTCTTATCGTGGGGGATGTCGAACTCCGCCAGCATGAGATATTCGCTGTGGAGCTTGAAGTAGCCCTTGTCGATCATCCGCCGGAGGATGCGGTCGAAGATGTTGGTCTTGACCCGTTTGAGGTAGGTGTGGTGTATCTCCGCCTTGCCGATGCCGAACCGGTAGGGGTACCGGTAGTGGTACTCCTTCAGGGCATTGGTGATGTCCTGCCGGACCTTGAAGGCCGCGTCGGAGTGCCAGTAGTAGGCGTCCGAGGTCATCTCGTAGGTCTCGATGAGCTCGTCGTCCTCCAGCTGCTTGAGGTAGGGCAACAGCTCCTCCCGGGAGTGGGCCACGGTCTTGGCCAGCTCCGAGAGCGTGATCATGTTGTCCCAGGCCTCCCGTATCTGCAGCTCGGCCAGGTCCGCCAGGGAGCCGGACTCCTTGCGGCTCAGCTCGTCCAGCACGCCCTCCTGGAAGCGCTTGCGCTTGCGGGTGTTGGCGCCCAGCACCGTGCCGCCGCCGATGGTCTCCAGGGGGGAGTAGAACCGCACCACGAACCTATCGCCCCGCTTCACGGTCAGCACGTCCTCCAGCACCAGCTGGGCCAGGCCCTCCTCGCCGGGGCCCAGGTCCTCCTTGTCCAGCAGCACGGCCCGGCACAGCACCTCGCTGGTGCCCACGAACAGGTGCAGCCGCTCCCGGTTGCGGATGACCCGCTCCGAGGACTTCAGCACCCGCAGCCGCACGTCCAGCAGGCGGCTGTTCTCCATGCTGTCCGGCGGCGCCAGGCAGTAGCCCCGCTTGATCTCGCTCTTCTTCACATTGGACAGGTTGATGGCCACCCGCTGGCCGGCCTCGCACACGGTCTGGTCCTTCTCGTGGACCTGGATGTTGCGTATCTTGCACATCTTCCCGGTGGGGTACAGCTCCAGGTCGTCGTTTTTCGTGATGGTACCGGACAGCAGGGTGCCCGTGACGATGGTGCCGAAGCCGGAGATGGTGAACACCCGGTCGATGGGCAGCCGGGGGATGCTGTTCACATCCCGGGCGGGGACCTCGTCCCGGACCAGCTTCCAGATGATGTCCTTCAGCTCGTCGATGCCGCTGCCGGTGACCGAGGACACCCGGGCCACGGGTGCGCCGTCCAGAATGGTGCCGGTCAGGCCCTCCCGTATCTCCTCCTCCATCATGTCCAGCCACTCGGGCTCCACCGTGTCGCACTTGGTGATGACCAGGACGGTCTTCTCGATGCCCAGCAGCTGCAGGATGTCCAAATGCTCCCGGGTCTGGGGCATGATGCCCTCGTCCGCCGCGATGACCATGAGCACCAGGTCCATGC
>CANQIH010000091.1 GCA_947624035.1 uncultured Oscillospiraceae bacterium
GCGAAGTTGAAGTCCTCCTCCAGGCTGGCGCCCTCCACGCCCACGCCGATGCTGACCGTGGCGTGGATACCGGCGGTGTTGGTCACCTGCCGCACCGAGTCCAGCAATGTGAACTTCTCCTCCGCCAGCGCGTCGAAGTGGCGCTTCTCGCAGAGGAAGATGTACCGGTCACGGTCGTACCGGCGCAAAAGGCCGCTCTTGCCCTCTATCCACTGGTTCAGGATGTCCTCCAGCCGGTTGCGCAGGTCGTTTCTCTGCCGGTCGGATGCGTTTTTCATCAGCTCGTCAAAGTTATCCAGCAGTATGAGCATGACCACCGGACGGGAGGCCGCGTACTCCAGGCGGATGTCGTCATAGTCGGTCACGTCCACCCAATAGGTGACGCCCATGGCGCTGGTGATCTTCTCGTCCCCCTGGCCCCGGATGAGGTTACCGTGGACCTGATAGCGGCGGCCCTGGCTCTCCACCAAGCCGGGACACCGGGTCTTGCCCTCCAGGACCCACTTGCCCTGGTAGTCCGGCACCAGCTCGTCGATGGACACGTCCACGCTGGGGCTCTTCCGGCCGCAGATGTTGAAAAACTCCTGGTTGCCCCACACCAGGCGCCCGGAATCCACCATATATGCCGCCATGGGCAGCGGGAAGTTCATCATGGTGCTGTCCTTGGCCACCTCCGCCTCGTAGGTGACGGACTCGATATACCGGGTCAGCTCCCGCTGGCGGCGGCGGTTCAGCACCAGGTTCACGATCCAAAGCAGCACGGCAGCGGCGGCCTCGCCCAGGGCCAGGAACGGCTCGTCAAAGAAAAAGAACGTCACCGCCGCAAAGATGAACAGGCATAAGATATAAAACCGTGAACCGGGCTCTGCCAGTCCTTTGGCGATCTTATTCATGAAACACTGCTCCAATTTACTGAATTGCTACAACTGAATTGCTACAAGTATACCAAGTTATTATAGCAGATAATGGGATAGATGACAAGCGCAAACAAAACCGCGCCGCCTGGGTGCCATCGGAGGAGCGCCGCGCTCATGCCTCCCTCTGACGAGGGAGGTGGCTTGGCCGCAAGGCCAAGACGGAGGGAGAGATATTAAAGCTGTTAAGTTCTCTCCCTCAGTCTCGCTGTCGCTCGACAGCCCCCTCGTCAGAGGGGGCCGCTGGCCTGGCAGCATACAAAACCGCGCCTGGGATAGCCCAGACGCGGTGTTTTCCGTATGTTCGCTTCGTTCCGATATCCTTACAGCTTGGGGATCTCGATGCTGCCGATCTTCGTATTGGTGGGCAGCTGCTGTGTCTTGCGCACCACACCGGTCTCGTCCAGGTAGTAGTAGTTGCTGTACCCCGGCTTGGCCTTCACGGCCTGCCCCCGGGCCCAGCCGTTCTTCAGCGCATGGCCGTCCTTCGCCACATAGTACTTCTGGTCATTGAGCCCGGTGACCACGCCGCTGCGCATCATGTGGGCGTCCTGCACAGAGAAGTAAAAACTCTGCTTGCCGATGGTCTGGAAGCCGGTGTACAGCATGCCGTCCTTCCCGGCGTAGAACCTCTTTGTGCCGCTGCCGCTGATCCAGCCGCCCTTGAGGACGTGGCCGTCAGTCTTGTCCAGGTAATAGAAGCAGCCCTTTCGCACCTCTTTGATGCCGCCCTTCATGATGTGGCCGTCTTCGGCGCAGTAATACATCTTCCCGTCATAGTCCTGGACCAGCGTGTTCTTCATCTTCTCGCCGTTGAGGTAGTAGTAAGTCTTGCCGTCCGCCTCCTTGACGAGCAGGGTCGGCTTGGGCGTCGGGGAGGGCTTGGGCGTGGCGGTAGGCACAGGGGTATCCTCCGGCACGGGCGTCTCATCGGGCGCAGGCGTTCCGTCAGGAGCGGGCGTCTCGTCCGGCGCAGGCGTCCCGTCAGGAGCGGGGGTGGCAGACGTGTCATCGGCGGCCGGTTCGATCTCGTCGAACTCCGCCGCCGGGGCCTGGATGATGGTCAGATCCTCCGCCGCCGGTCCATCCGCCGCCAGGGCGGGGGCGCAGAGGGTGAGGGCGGTCAGCACCGCCAGGACAAGAGAGATGGTCCGCTTCATGGTCTTGCCTCCGTCACAAAAGTACGCGCACCGGTATCCCACACGAAGATGATCCTCCCCGACCGATGCCGCACAATATTAACGAAACTTATTATACCACGTTTCACCTCACT
Source organism: uncultured Oscillospiraceae bacterium (assembly GCA_947624035.1). Classification (GTDB taxonomy): domain Bacteria; phylum Bacillota; class Clostridia; order Oscillospirales; family Oscillospiraceae; genus CAJOIG01. The sequence continues at coordinate 2,188 of CANQIH010000091.1, forward strand.
TTACAAGGTCCTGTGCAACACATTTTCTTCTCATCTCTCCACATATTTCACGCGCCGCGGCAAACACTATCTGCGAGGTGAGGACATGAAAGCTGTCATACTCTCCGGCGGGGAGGGCACCCGTCTCAAGGCCATATCCGGCGGCCTGCCCAAGCCCATGATGCCCCTTCTGGGCACGCCGCTGCTGGAGCACACTGTGGCGCTGCTGCGGGACAACGGCTTTGACCGGCTGTGTCTCACCCTGCACTACGGCAAGGACGCCATCCGGGACCATTTTGGGGACGGCCGTGACTTCGGCGTGCGCATCGAGTACCGGGAGGAGAGCACCCCTCTGGGCACAGCGGGGGCGGTGCTGAACTGCGCGGACTTCATCGCCGGGGACCAGGTGCTGGTGATGAGCGGCGACAGCGCCTGCGACTACGACCTGGCGGACCTGATGGCCAGCCATGACCAGGGCGTCACCATTGCCCTGGCGGCCCAGGCGGAGCCCCTGCCCTATGGTCTCGTCATCACCGACCGGCTGGGCCGGGTCACCGGCTTTCTGGAGAAACCGGCCTGGGAGCGGGTGGTGACGGACCGGGTCAGCACGGGGATATATGTGCTGTCCCCGGACGTGCTGTCCTATATTCCAAAAGACCGGCCATACGACTTCGCCAAGGACCTGTTCCCCGGCCTGCTGGCCCGGGACGTGCCGTTGTACGGGCGGGTGATGGACGGCTACTGGTGCGACATCGGCACGCCCCAGGCATACTACCAGTGCAACCTGGACGCCCTGAACGGGCTGTATCACCTGCCCGGCTGCCAGGACCCGCCCCGGCGCATCCTGCCCTGCAAAAACCGGGCCCGGCTCATGCGGGCTATGAGCGAGGCCCTGGCGGAGTTCGGCACGGACTTCACCGACGGGCTCACCTTCTCCGACGGCCACGGCCGGGCCCACCTGGCCCCTGTGGCGGACCGGTGCGCCCTGTCCCTGGAGGGTGACCGGGCGGTGGTGCGGAAGCTGGAGGCCATGGCAAGGCGGCTGGATGAGACCATCCGCTGACGCGCTTGACAGCCTTTTCCCCGGATGCTATATTGAAGCGGGGCCATGTGGCCCCGCTTTTCCGTGAAAAAGGAGATACATATATGTTTGACGACGTCAGAAAGAGCGCGGAGGCCATGGCCGTGCAGCTCACGGCCTGGCGGCGGGACTTCCACATGCACCCGGAGCTGTCCTTTGAGGAGCGCCGTACGGCGGATATCATCGAGTCGGAGCTGCGCGCCATGGGCATCGACACGGTGCGGATGTGCGAAACCGGTGTGCTGGGCACCCTCCGGGGCGGCCTTCCCGGCGGCCATGGCGTGGCTCTGCGGGCGGACATCGACGCCCTTCCCATCCAGGAGACCGGCACGCACGGCTACAGCTCCCAGACCGGCGGCGTGATGCACGCCTGCGGCCACGACGGCCACACCGCCTGCCTGCTGGGGGCGGCCAGGCTGCTGGCGGACCGCCGGGACAGCTTTGGCGGCACGGTGCGCTTTCTCTTTCAGCCCGCCGAGGAGCTGGGCGGCTGCGCCCGGGAGATGATCGCCGCCGGGGCCCTGGAGGGCGCGGACAGGGTCTTCGGCCTGCACACGGCCCCGGACCTGCCCGTTGGCACCGTGGGCCTGAAGCCCGGGCTCAACAACGCCAGCGTGGACCAGTTCATCATCCGCGTACAGGGCCAGTCCACCCATGTGTCCACCCCCCACCTGGGCGTGGACGCATTGTACATCGCCTGCGAGACGGTGGTGGCCCTCCAGGCCATGGTGAGCCGCATGTCCTCCCCGGTGGAGCCCCTTCTCATCGGCGTGGGCAAGCTCACCGCCGGCACCACCTATAACGCCCTGGCGGAGACCGCCCAGCTGGAGGGCACCACCCGGGCCGTCACGGTGGAGGCCCGGGAAAAGGTCCGCCGCCAGGTGGAGGACACCGCGAACGCCATCGCGTCGCTCTACGGCGGCTCGGCCTCTGTCTCCTGGAAGGACTTCGGCCCCCCGCTCATCAACGATCCCGGGGCCACGGCGGAGGCCGCGGCCGTGGCAAAGGCCATGTACGGCCCGGACCGCGTGGTGCAGGACCGGCCGCTCTTCCTCAGCGGCGACAATTTCGCGGAGTACCTATTGAAGACACCCGGCGCCTACGCCTATCTGGGCACCGGCAACCCGGCCAAGCCCGGCACCACCGCCAACATCCACAGCAGCAATTACGACATCGACGAGGACGCCCTGCCCATGGGCGCGGCGCTGCTGGCCGCCTTCGCCCTGGACCGGCTCACAAGAGAATAAAACGCATACGGAAAGAGGCCGCGGCGAACGCCGCGGCCTCTTGGCTTGTCCAATGTTTACTTGGAGTTGAAGATCTTGAAGATGCTGTCGAAGGGGTCTTCCTCTTCCGGCTCGGGCTCGGGGGCTTTCTTCGTCGTCTCCTTGGCCATCTCGGCGGCCTTGGAGAACAGGTTCTCCTTCTTCTCGCCGACGGCGTCCACGGGCTTCTGGCTGGGGACGGAGGCGGACACCGCGTTGGCGGTGGGGGTGCCCTCGTCAAAGCCGGTGGCGATGACGATCACCCGGATCTCGTCCTCCATGGAGTTGTCGAAGGAGGCGCCGAAGATGATGTTGGCCTCGGGGTGAGCGCTGGCCTGCACCAGGTTGGCGGCGGTCTCCACATCGTCCAGGCCCATGTCCTCGGAGCCGGTGATGTTGATGAGCACGCCCTTGGCGCCCTTGATGGAGGTCTCCATCAGGGGGCTGGAGATGGCCATCTGGGCGGCGTCCTCGGCCTTGCCCTTGCCCACGGCGTGGCCCACGCCCATGTGGGCGAAGCCGGCGCCCCGCATGATGGTGCACACATCCGCGAAGTCCAGGTTGATGAACCCGGTGTTCTTGATGAGACCGGAGATGCTGGTGACGGCCTCGTGCAGGACCTCGTCGGCGATCTCAAAGGCGTTGGCGAAGGTGACCTTCTGATCGGTGGCATATTTCAGACGGTCGTTGGGGATGACAAGAAGGCTGTCCACCCTGCCAAGCAGCTCCTCGATGCCGTTCATGGCCTGGGTCATGCGCTTTTTGCCCTCGAAGCCGAAGGGCTTGGTGACCACGCCCACGGTGAGCACGCCGGCCTCCCGGGCGATGTCGGCCACCACAGGGCCCGCGCCGGTGCCGGTGCCGCCGCCCATACCGGCGGTGATGAACACCATGTCCGTGCCCTCCAGGGCCTTGGCGATCTCGTTGCGGCTCTCCTCGGCGGCCTTCTCGCCGACGCTGGGGTCGCTGCCGGCGCCCTGGCCGTGGGTGAGCTTCTCACCGATCTGGATCTTCTGATCCGCCGTAGACATGCTCAGAGCCTGCTTGTCCGTATTCACGGCGATGAATTCGACGCCGGTGGTGCCGGAGCCGACCATGCGGTTGACCACATTGCCGCCTGCGCCGCCGATGCCGACCACTTTCAAAGTAACAACATTTTCAGGGCCAGTCTCAACAGGTTGTACTGCCATCTTTCAATGCCTCCCGTGTATAGTTGCGTTACGACCGTCCGTACGCATAAGTGCGCATATATATGTTACATTTTATTACGAAATCCCCGGCAGGTCAATAGGCTTTTGAAAAATATTATGTCAAACGATGAAAAAATCTATCAATCAGGACTGAATGAAACGGATGTTCCCCCGCTGGACAGGTCCATGGTCCCGCTCATATCCGCATCCAGCTGCATCACGGCGCTCATGAGCATCCGCAGCTTGTAGTCGGTGTTGTTATTATTGCCCATGCGCACGGTGAATCTGTCAAGATACCGGAAGGTGGGGTTCGCGGCGTTGGCCATATCGATCTCGGACACGTCCTTTCCGATGCCCAGCTCCTCCATGGCGGACAGCAGATCCTGGAGGTAGGTGAGCTTCAGGCTGTCCTCCTCCGGCACGGTCATGGGGTCGCCGGCGGTGGGGTCCGTGACGCCGATGTTGATGACCCGGGTGAGCCCGCCCAGCTCCTCCGGCGCCACGGAGCCCAGCAGCTTGCAGCTGCCGGTCATCATCCAGTTCTGTCCCTCCCACACCACGTAGGCCATGGCGGAGCTCTCCTTGATGGTGATGATGACCTTGTTGGGCAGCTCCTGCTTCACGCTGGCGTTCTCCACCAGAGGCAGGTTGGAGTATATCCGGCTGGAGGCGGCGGAGCTGTTGAGGAAAAACAGGTTATCCCCGACGCTGATACCGGAGCTGTCGATGATCTGCTGCTCGGTATAGCTCTCCGTCCCCCGGACCTCGATGGTCTGGACCCGGAAAAACACGCCCATGCCGAAAATGATCGCCACACAAACCAGAAGGAAGGATAGGGGCGCGAATAAGCTGCTCTTTTTCTTCTTTTTTCTCGCCGCGCCGTAGCGGTCTCTTGCAGTAGCCAAAATATGTACCTCAGTTCTCCGATCTATCGATGTGTGCGCCCAGGGCCGCCAGGGCGGCGTCCAGGCCGTCGTAGCCCCGCTCCACGTGGCCGGCGGTGTCGATCACAGCGCTCTCCCCCTCCGCCCCCAGGGCGGCGATGATGAGGGACGCCCCGCCGCGAAGGTCCTCCGCCCGGAGCCTCGCGCCGCGCAGGGTCTGAACGCCGGTGACCGACGCCATGCGCCCCGCCACCCGGATGTCCGCGCCCAAGCGCCTCAGCTGCTCCGCCTGGCGGTACCGGCCGGAGAAGATGTTCTCCACGAACACCGTCCGCCCCGCGGCCTTCAGGCTGGCCGCCATCATCAGCGGCTGGGCGTCCGTGGGAAAGCCGGGGTACGGCCGCGTGATGATGGTCTGGCCGCCGGTGAGCTCTTCCCGGCAGCGGATGCGCACCCGGCGGCTCTTGACGGTCATCTCCGCCCCCATGGCGGCCAGGGTATCGGTGACGCAGACGAAGTGGGCCGGGTCCGCGCCCCGGAGCTCCACATCTCCCCCGGCGCAGGCGCAGGCGCACAGCACGGTGGCCGCGGCGATGCGGTCCGGCATCACCCGCCAGCCCACCCGCTGCCTGGGCTCAAAGCCCCGGACGGTGATGGTACCTGTGCCCGCGCCGTCCATATCGGCGCCCATGGCCCGCAAAAAACCCTGCAGCTCCACGATCTCCGGCTCCCGGGCCGCCCCGGTGATGACGGTTGTCCCTTTCGCGGCGCAGGCGGCGATCATGGCGTTTTCCGTGGCGCCCACGCTGGGCAGGGGCAGGCCGATCACCGCACCCCGCAGCACCGGCGCGGCGGCCCGTATCTCCCCGTCCTCACATTCGACGCGGGCGCCCAGGCGCTCCATAGCGGCCAGGTGCAGGTCTATGGGCCGCGGCCCCAGCTCACACCCGCCGGGCAGGGACAGGGACGCGGCGCCGAACCGGCCCAGCACGGCCCCCAGGAAGATCACGGACGAGCGCATCTCCCGCATGAGCGCCGCCGGGATATCAGACCGGCCGGCGTTCCGGGAGTCCACCCGGACCACGTCGCCCTGGCGCTGGACCTGGCAGCCCAGCCACCGCAGGATGTTCAGCGACGCCTCCACATCCCGCAGTGCGGGGACGTTCGTAAGCTCCGTCTCGCAGCCCGTGAGCACGGTGGCTGCCAGCACCGGCAAGACGGCGTTTTTCGCGCCCTGGATGGTCATGGTGCCCTCCAGGGGATATCCGCCCTGTATCCGCCAAACGCTCATATCCCGACCTCCCGCAGAGTATATTTGAAAGGAAATTCAAATCATACTATGCAGAAGGTCTGCCGCTGTGACAATTTACGCTTCTATGCGCCCTTTCCCTTCTCCGCGAGACCCAGGATAACGGACACGATCCTGTCTGTGGCGTCGTCCACGCCCAGGGCCCGGGAGGCCTTGTGCATCTTCTCCAGCGCCGGTCCGTCGCTGAGGAGCGCCGTCACTTCATCATAGAGCTTTGAGCCGTCGAACTGGCCCTCCAGCAGCATCCGCGCCGCGCCCGCGTCCATCAGGACCCGGGCGTTTTTCTCCTGGTGGTTGTTCACCACGTTGGGGCTGGGCACGATGATGGCCGGCTTGCCCAGGTACGTCAGCTCGCTGATGGTGGAGGCCCCGCCCCGGCAGAGGATCACGTCCGCCGCGGACATGACCATGGG
>CANQIH010000092.1 GCA_947624035.1 uncultured Oscillospiraceae bacterium
CCTCCGAGGCCGATCAGCAGGCCACCATGGACTTCATGGTCTGGTGCGTGACCGATCCCGAGGCCTCCCGTATGCTGGTCGACTCCTTCGGCGTCATGCCCTATAAGCATGCTGCCGAGTCCACCAACGGCTTCCTGGCCGCTGCCGAGGCCTATGCCGCCGACGGCTGCTACACCATGGATTGGGCCACCAACTATCAGCCCAACGTGGATGAGTACCGCGCCGCCCTGGTCTCCATGCTGAACCAGTACAACGCCGATCCCTCTGACGCCAACTGGGAGCAGGTCAAGACCGCCTTCGTGGACGGCTGGGCCGCTCAGTACGCCGCTGTGAACGGCTGATATCCACACCATTTAACTGCAAACCTCTCGCAGCAAACCTCAAGTGAATGGACGGGGGCGGGCGTCAGCCCGCCCTTGTTCAGATACCGCCCAGCTTTTTAAATCCACATAGAAAGCGAGGGATCCCCTTGATAAAAAAGAAACACCATGACGCATCGGTCCTGAGCAGCAACCTGATCTGCCGTTCCATCCGGCGGTGGTGGTGGCTCTTTCTGGGACCGGTGGTGGCCGCGTTCGTCATCGGCTTCGTCTGGCCGTTCATCCAGGGCATCTATCTTTCCTTCTGCCAATTCCGTCTGATCTCTGACGCCCACTTCGTGGGGCTCTCCAACTACATCAAGGCGTTCGGCGACGCCAGCTTCCGCCACGCGTTCTGGTATACGGCCCTGTTCGCTGTGGTGAGCCTGGTGCTCATCAACGTACTGGCCTTTGCCGTGGCCTACGCCCTGACCCAGGGCATCAAGGGGAGCAACCTGTTCCGCACGGTGTTTTTCATGCCCAACCTCATCGGCGGCATCGTGCTGGGCTACATCTGGTCCATGATCTTCGACGGTATCCTCTCCAAATACGGCACCAGCATCCTCATGCAGACCAAATACGGCTTCTGGGGGCTCATCATCCTCATGTGCTGGCAGCAGATCGGCTACATGATGATCATCTACATCGCCGGGCTCCAGGCCGTGCCGGAGGACATGATCGAGGCCGCCAAGATCGACGGCGCCACCAAGAGCCAGACGCTCTTCAAGGTCACCATCCCCAACGTGATGCCCTCCATCACCATCTGTACCTTCCTGAGCCTGACAAACGGCTTCAAGCTCTTCGACCAGAACCTGGCCCTGACCGCCGGACAGCCCTTCCAGATGCAGGCCGGCGGCACCGTCGTCAAGACCACGGAGATGCTGGCCCTGAACATCTACAACACCTTCTACGGCCAGAGCGCCGGCTCCCAGGGCGTTGCCCAGGCCAAGGCCGTGGTGTTCTTCGTCCTGGTGGCCGGACTGGGCCTGGCCCAGCTGGCATTTACTCGTAAACGGGAGGTGCAACAGTAATGAGAGAGCATACCCTTTCCGCGGAAAGGCGCAGAAAGACCATCCTGTCCATCGCCCTTTCCGTCATCTGCATCATCTATGTGCTGCCGGTGCTGACGGTGGTCATCAACTCCTTCAAGCTCAACACCTTCGTCAAGACCGACACCTTTGCCCTGCCGAAGGGCGAGATGTGGGCCGGCTTTGACAACTTCATCAAGGGCATGACCTTCGGCAGCTACCCCTTCTGGAAGAGCGTGCTCTACAGCGTGGTCATCACGGTGCTGTCCACCGCCCTCATCCTCATCTGCACCTCCATGGGCGCCTGGTACATCGCCCGGGTCAACTCCAAGTTCTGCAAGGTGGTGTACTACCTGTGCGTGTTCTCCATGGTGGTGCCCTTCCAGATGGTCATGTACACCCTCTCCAAGACCGCTGACCGGCTGCACCTGAACACGCCCTGGTCCATCCCCGTGGTGTACCTGGGCTTCGGCGCGGGCCTCGCCATCTTCATGTTCGTGGGCTTCGTCAAGTCCATCCCCCTGGAGATCGAGGAGGCCGCCGTCATCGACGGCTGCAGCCCCGTGCGGACCTTCTTCTCCGTGGTGCTGCCCATGCTCAAGCCCACCCTGGTCTCCGTGGGCATTTTGGAGATCATGTGGATATGGAACGACTATCTGCTGCCCTACCTGGTGCTGGACATCAACGAGTACCGCACCATCCCCATCCACATCCAGTACCTGAAGGGCAGCTACGGCACGGTAGACCTGGGCGCCACCATGGCCCTCATCCTGCTGAGCATCATCCCGGTCATCGTGTTCTACCTCACCTGCCAGAAGCATATCATCAAGGGCGTCGCCGCAGGCGCCGTGAAAGGATAAGAAACCATGGAACGAGCCGCTGGCATCCTGCTCTCCATCTCCTCCCTCCCCTCCCCCTACGGCATCGGGACATTGGGGCAGGCCGCCTATGACTTCATCGACTTTCTGGCCGCGGCCGGGCAGAAATACTGGCAGATGCTGCCGGTGGGGCCCATCAGCTACGGCGATTCCCCCTATCAGTCCTTCTCCGCCTTCGCGGGGAACCCCTACTACATAGACCCGGACATGCTCATCGAGGACGGCCTGCTCACCGAGGAGGAGGCCGCCGCCCCGGACTGGGGGGACGACCCCCGGCGGGTGGACTACGGCGCCATCTATGAGGGCCGGTTCGACCTGCTGTCCAAAGCCTTTGAGCGGGGCTGGGCCCGGGACGAAAAAAAGGTGGCTGCATTCGCGGCGAAAAACGCCTCCTGGCTGGGCGACTACGCCCTCTTTATGGCCCTCAAGCGCCGGTTCGATATGCGCCCCTGGACCGAGTGGCCCGAGGACATCCGGCTCCGCCGTCCCGGCGCCGTGGAGCTGTGGCGGGAGGCATTGGACCGGGACGTGCGGTTTTTCACCTACCTGCAATACCTCTTCCAGGAGCAGTGGACCGCCCTCAAAGCCCACGCGGCGAAAAAGGGCGTGCAGACCATCGGGGACCTGCCCATCTATGTGGCGCTGGACTCCGCCGACGTGTGGGCCAACCCCCGGAAGTTCCAGCTGGATGAGGACAACGTGCCCACCACGGTGGCGGGCGTGCCCCCGGACGCCTTCACCGCCGACGGCCAGCTCTGGGGCAACCCCATCTACGACTGGAAGAAGATGGCCGCCGACGGCTTCCCCTGGTGGGAGGCCCGGATGCGCCGGACCCTGGACCTGTTCGACGTGGCCCGGCTGGACCACTTCCGGGGCCTGGAGAGCTATTGGGCCGTGCCCTACGGGGACCCCACCGCCGCCACGGGCCGTTGGGAGCCCGGCCCCGGCGCCGCCTTCGTGAACATGCTGCGGGAGAAGTTTCCCCATAGCTTCATCATCGCCGAGGATCTGGGGTACATCACCCCGGAGGTCCACGCCCTGCTGGAGCTGTCCGGCTTTCCGGGGATGAAGGTGCTGGAGTTCGCCTTTGACCACCGGGAGCCCAGCGACCACCTGCCCCACCGCTGCACGGAGAACACCATCTGCTACACCGGCACCCACGACAACGAGACCCTGGCCGGGTGGCTGGACGGGCTGCACTGGCGGGACATGGACTTCGCCAAACGGTACCTGGGCCTCAACATGGCCGAGGGATACGTGTGGGGCATCCTTCGGGGCGGCATGAGCTCCGTGTCCCGGCTGTTCGTGGCCCAGATGCAGGACTACCTGGGGCTTGACAACACCGCCCGGATGAACACCCCGGGCGAGCCCGCCGGCAACTGGCAGTGGCGTATGCTCCCGGACGAGGCCTCCCCCGCCCTGGCAAAGAAGATCAGGGAACTGACCGTCACCTTCGGAAGATAGTAAAAACGCCCGGGACTGGCATTGCCAGTCCCGGGTCGTTTTTCTGCCTTGCAATTTACCTATAATGATAGTAAGATGAAAAGGAAAGGAGGGAGCGCCTTGGTTTACACGGTCCATGAGCTGCGGGACATCGTCACGCCTATCGCGGTGAAATACGGCCTCAAAGGCGTGTCCCTTTTCGGCTCTTACGCCCGGGGCACCGCCTCGGAGGACAGCGACGTCGACCTCATCATCGACACCAACGGCACACCCATCCGTTCGCTGCTCCAGGTCGCCGGTATCCATGAGGAACTGGAACGGACGCTGCGCAAGTCTGTAGATCTGCTCACCGTCAGCTCTCTGACCCAGCGACAGCAAATGCCCAGCGAGGCCCGGTTCCGGGACAATGTGCTGCGGGAAAGGAGGGACCTCTATGTTGCCCCCTGACCTACAGCGTTTAGAGCACATTCGGGATTACTGCGACGAGATACAAAAGACCATCGACCGGTACGGGGAGTCCTTCGATATCTTCGACAGCGACCCAGATTACCAGCGCTCCGTCTCCTTTTGCATTTTGCAGATCGGGGAATTGAGCGGCCGCCTCTCCCCCGAATACCGGGAGGCGACAGCCGGACGCATCCAATGGGGCCCTATCAAAGGTATGCGCAACCTGGTAGCCCATAGCTACGGCAGCATGAGCCGGGACATCATTTGGGAGACCGCCGTGACGGACATCCCCGTCCTGCGGGCTTTCTGTGAAGAGCAACTCAATACATGACGCATAAAAAACTACCCGGGACTGGCATTGCCAGTCCCGGTCTGTTTTTTTAATTTTCTTCCAAAAACCTCTCCAAAAACGCCAGTTCTTCTGCCACGGGGAGGTTCCGGCGCTTCACGCAGGCGTCCAGGTCCACTGCGGCGTAGACGGTCTCGTCGAACACCGGGCAGGCTTTTTTGTATGCCTCGATGGGCAGCTCCTCCAGGGGCGTGCCGCCGTGGACCAGCCCCGCGGCGATGCCGTAGGCTTCCCGGAAGGGCACGCCGTGGGCCACCAGCCAGTCGGCGCAGTCCGTGGCGTTGATGAACCCGGCCCCGGCGGCCTTGCGCATGGCCTCGGGGTGGGCGGTCATGCCCGCCACCATGGGCGCCAGTACGCTAAGGCACAGCTTCACGGTGTCCAGGGCGTCGAAGAGGGCCTGCTTGTCCTCCTGCATGTCCTTGTTGTAGGCCAGAGGCAGGCCCTTCAGCACCGTCAGCATGGCGGTGAGGTCGCCGTATACCCGGCCGGTCTTGCCCCGGATGAGCTCCGCCATGTCGGGGTTTTTCTTCTGGGGCATGATGGACGAGCCGGTGACGAACCCCTCGGGCATGGTCACGTAGCCGAACTCCAGGCTGCTCCACAGCACCAGCTCCTCCGCCATGCGGCTCAGGTGGGCCATGACGAGGCTCAGGGCGCTGAGGGTCTCCACGCAGAAGTCCCGGTCGGACACCGCGTCCAGGCTGTTGATGACGGGCCCGTCGAAGCCCAGGGCCGCCGCCGTGGCGTCCCTGTCGATGGGAAAGGTGGTCCCCGCCAGGGCGCAGGCACCCAAGGGGCACTGGTTCAGGCGCTTTCGCGCGTCCTTCAGCCGGCCCACGTCCCGGGTCAGCATCATGGCCCAGGCGCACAGGTAATGGCCGAAGGTCACGGGCTGGGCCCGCTGCAGGTGGGTGTAGCCCGGCATGACCGTATCGGCGTGCTCCGCCGCCTTGTCGTGGATGGCCCGGATGGCCTCCAGGGCCAGGCCGATGAGCTCGTCCAGCTGGCCCCGGGTGTAGAGCCGCAGGTCCGTGGCCACCTGGTCGTTGCGGCTGCGGGCGGTGTGGAGCCGCTTGCCCGCGTCGCCGATCCGGGCGGTGAGCTCCATCTCCACGAAGGTGTGGATGTCCTCGGCGGACATGTCAATGGTGAGCTTCCCGCTGTCCAGGTCCGCCAAAATGCCCTCCAGCCCGGCCTTGATGGCCGCGCCGTCGGCCTCGGTGATGATACCCTGCTTCGCCAGCATAGCGGCGTGGGCCAGGGACCCGGTGATGTCCTCCCGCCACATGCGGCAGTCCACCTCGATGGAGGAGTTCAGGGCCCGAGCCGCCCCGGCGATGGAGCCGCCCCAGAGATTATTCATGATCCTGGGCGTCCACCATGGCCTGGACCCGGATGGGCAGGCCGTAGAGGTTGATGAAGCCCGCGGCGTCGGCCTGGTTGTAGTCGCTCTCGCCGAAGGTGGCGATCTTCTCGGAGTAGAGGCTGTAGTCGCTCCAGACACCGGCGTTGATCATGTTGCCCTTGTAGAGCTTCAGCCGCACCTTGCCGGTGACCCGCTCCTGGGTCTTGTCCACGAAGGCGCTGAGGGCCTCCCGCAGGGGGGTGAACCACTGGCCGTTGTACACCAGCTCCGCGAAGGTGATGGACAGCCGCTGCTTCTCGTGGGCGGTCATCTTGTCCAGGCACACGCTCTCCAGCACGCTGTGGGCCTTGTAGAGGATGGCGCCGCCCGGGGTCTCGTAGACGCCCCGGCACTTCATGCCCACGAGGCGGTTCTCCACGATGTCCAGCAGGCCGATGCCGTTGGCGCCGCCGATCTCGTTGAGCTTGTAGATGATGTTCTTGGCGCTCATCTTCTCGCCGTCCAGGGCCACGGGCACGCCCTTTTCAAAGTCCAGGGTGATGTAGGTGGGCTCGTCGGGGGCTTGGATGGGACTCACGCCCATCTCCAGGAAGCCGGGCTTCTCATACTGGGGCTCGTTGCCGGTGTCCTCCAGGTCCAGGCCCTCATGGCTCAGGTGCCACAGGTTCTTGTCCTTGGAGTAGTTGGTCTCCCGGTTGATGCGCAGGGGGATGTCGTGGGCCTCGGCGTAGTCGATCTCCTCCTCGCGGCTCTTGATCTTCCACTCCCGCCAGGGGGCGATGACCTTCATGGTGGGGGCGAAGTGCTTGATGGCCAGCTCGAAGCGGACCTGGTCATTGCCCTTGCCGGTGCAGCCGTGGACGATGGCGTCCGCGCCCTCCTTGATGGCCACGTCCACCAGGCCCTTGGCGATGCAGGGGCGGGCGGTGCTGGTGCCCAGCAGGTATTCCTCATACACCGCCCCGGCCTTCATGGTGGGGATGATGTAGTTATCCACATAGTCGTCCGTCAGATCCAGGACGTACAGCTTAGAGGCGCCGGTCTTGATGGCCTTCTCCTCCAGCCCCTCCAGCTCGTCGGCCTGGCCCACGTTGCCGGCCACCGCGATGACCTCGCAGTTGTCGTAGTTCTCCTTCAGCCAGGGGATGATGATGGACGTGTCCAGACCGCCGGAATAGGCCAGGACCACTTTCTTGATGTCAGACATGGTTACGTTCCTCCGTAAGTTTATCGCAGTGAGTGGATTTTACTATTATATGGGGTGAATATCAATAGGTTTATGCAGAAAACCGATGAATATTTCCAAAAAATATACACAAAAACCCCGCCCGCCGCGGGCCTAAATTTGTCTGCTGCGCCCCCATGACCGCGCATGTAGGGTATAGCGAAAAAGAGCCGTGACCCGCATGATATGCAGGCCACGGCTTTCGGTATTCAACTCAGGGCTCCCAGGAGGCGTCCTCCATGGGAGGCTCCTCCGGGGGCATCTCCTCCGCCGGGGGCTGGATGTCCGGCACGTCCTGGGGTTCCGGCTCCAGAGTGGGTTCCGGCTCCAGAGTGGGCTCCGGCTCCGGCGCGGGCAGGTACATCTCCGTGGGAGGCGTCCCGGACACGGCCTCCGGGATGGAGGCATAGTCCCACTGGTGGTCCGTGGCGGCCATGTAGTCGCTGGTGACGTTGAAGTACTCCCAGAAGTCAGCGCCCCAGGGCGTCGTATCCGGGTCCAGGGGGCCGTAGTAGCTGGTGTGCAGGTCCCAGGTGGGGTCCACGCAGTACCACTGGCCGTCCAGCCTCACCATGTTCCAGGCGTGGTCCTGGACGTTGCCCTGGGCGCCCACCACGGTGATGCACTCCACCCCAGCCATGTCCATCAGAAGCTGGAAGCAGCTGGCCGTCCCCAGGCACACCCCCTTGCCCGTCACCAGCGGGCCGTAGGGCGTGTAGGAGTCGCGGCTCACCTCGGCCAGCAGGTCGTAGTGGTCCTGGTCATAGCCCACGTTCCTGGTGACCCAGGCGTACAGGGCGTACTCCTTGCCGTAGTCGGTCATGTCGTCCGTGACACAGGAGGCCAGCACGGCGGCCGCCCCGTCGTAGATGGCCCAGTCATAGCCGTTCAAGCCGGAGGGGTCCCCCATCTCCCAGGCGGACAGGATGGACGAGGTGTCGTATACCGTCATGTCGTCGATCTCCGGGTCCACATAGAGGATGCGGCCCGTCACCGGGTCCCTGGGGGGCTCCGTGGGCTCGGGCGTAGGCTCGGGCGTAGGCTCGGGCGTAGGCTCGGGCGTCGGTTCCGGGGTAGGCTCCGGGGTCGGTTCCGGCGTGGGCTCGGGCGTCGGTTCCGGCGTCGG
>CANQIH010000093.1 GCA_947624035.1 uncultured Oscillospiraceae bacterium
GATGACCTGCATCACCTGGCCATCCATCTCAAAGGTCACGCCGTTGCGAAATTCGCCTGCTGAAATCATATAAGTTCCTCCGTTCGGGTGTTTGAATTCTATCTGTAAAGTTTACTATATTTTTCCCGCTTTGGCAACCCCTTAATTAGAGGATGATGAGCCCCTTGGGCGCTTTTGTCAGGTCCTCCGCGCCGCCGTCATGGAGCCAGAGCATGTCCTCGATGCGCACGCCGAACTTCCCCGGCAGGTAGATGCCCGGCTCGGCGGAGATGACCGCCCCCTCGGGCATGGGCTTGTCGTTGGCGGGACGGGCGCCGGGTGCCTCGTGGATCTCCAGGCCCAGGCTGTGGCCGAAGCCGTGGCCGAAGTAGGCGCCGTAGCCGGCATCGGCGATGACCTTCCGGCCGGCCTCGTGGATGTCCCGGCCCGGCACGCCGGGGGCGGCGGCCTCGATGCCCGCCAGCTGGGCGGCCAGCACGGTGTCGTAGACCTTCTTCATCTCATCGGTGACGTGCCCCACCGCCACGGTGCGGGTCATGTCGGAGCAGTAGCCATTATACATGGTGCCGAAGTCCATGGTGACGAAGTCCCCGTCCTTTATGACCGTGTCCCCGGGCACGCCGTGGGGCATGCTGCTGTTGGGGCCGGTGACCACGATGGGGTCGAAGGAGTTGGCCTCGCCGCCGTACTTGTACATGCGGTACACCAGCTCCGCGGCGATCTCCTTCTCCGTGAGGCCGGGCTTTATGATGCCCAGCACCTCGTCCAGGGCCTTCTCCGCGATGCGCTGGGCGGCCACGATGGAATCCACCTCGGCCTGGTCCTTGCAGGCCCGCAGGCCCAGCAGCACGGAGGCAGCCGCCGTCAGGGGCACGCCCAGGTTCTTCTCCATGGCGGACCAGGCGCTGTGGCTCAGCCGGTCCTCCTCGGCCCCGGCGCTGGCATAGCCGTTCTGGGCGAATATCTCCCCCAGGATGGCGCTGACGCCCCTGCTGTGGCTGGTGCACAGCACGTCCATGTCCGTGACGGCCTTCTCCGCCGCCTCGATGTACCGGGAGTCGGTGATGAGCCAGGCCCTGTCATGGGCCACCACCGCGGCGCCGTCGGTGATGAAAAAGCCGCAGGCGTAGCGGATGCTGATGGGGTCGGTGAGGACCAGCGCGGGCACATCGCCCAGCGCGGCCTGGATCTTGCTTACGTGTGACATATGCGTATCTCCTTTTCGGATAATGATTCTCTGCCTGTCCTCACGGGCCGTCCCCGTGGGAGAAGGTGATGTATGGCGCGATGGCCTCGTATGTGGCCGGGCCGATGCCCGAGACGTCCATCAGGTCCTCCGGCCCCGCCAGCGGGCGGGCCTCCATGATCCGTTCGGCCAGCGCCGGACCGATGCCCGGCAGCTCGTCCAGCTGCTCCGCCGTGGCGGTATTGAGGTCCAGGGCCAGCGCCTGCCCGTCGTGGAGGGAGGGCGGCATGGCCCGGATGTCCGTCTCCGCCGGCCGCCCGGTGAGGCAGTATGCCGCCAGCGTGACGGCGGCCAGTGCCAGCGCCATGGCCCCCAGCGCCCGGGGCAGGACTTGTTTCTTTTCCTTTTTCATGCGCTCATGGAAATATTTAATAAAGTTTGAGGTTGCTTTTCCGTAGGATTTTTCTTATAATAGGCTAAATGGACACAGACCATGCCCGCAGGAGCGCCTTCCGGCGCCTGGGCTCCTACATAATATCATACTTTCCCGGAGAATGACATGAAAAAATATAAGCTTCTGCCCTTTCTTCTCTCTGCGGTGTTTATTTTCTGCCTTCTGCCCGTCCATGCCCTGGCGGTATCCGGGCCGGAGCTGACGTCCGCCAGCGCGGTGCTCATGGACGCCAACACCGGCGAGGTGCTCTTTGAGAAAAACAGCACCCGGACCGTGGACACCTCCGCGGCCAACGCCCTGATGACGGCGCTGCTCGTCAGCGAGGCCGTCCAGAACCAGGAGGTGGACCTGGACGAGGACGTGACGGCCCCGGAGGACGTGCGCTCCGGCCTGGATTTCGAGGGCGCTGCCACCCTGGAGCCCGCCATCGTGCCCGGCGAGACCCTGACGGTGAACGAGCTGCTCCACGCCATCCTGCTGCGCAGCGCCGGCGACGCCTGCAACGCCCTGGCGGTGAAGATGGCCGGGTCCATATCCGTGTTCGTGCAGAATATGAACACCCGGGCCCAGGAGCTGGGCTGCACCTCCACCTACTTTATCGATACCAGCGGCCAGCTGTCCGGCCAGCGGACCACTGCCCAGGACGTGGCCTGTATCGCCCGGGCCGCCGCCGCCGTGCCCACCCTGGTGGGCGTGTGCGACAACGACACCTTCACCGTCAGCACCACCAACATGGCCGGTGAGCGTGCCCTGAGCAACAGCAACCTGCTGATGGTCCCGGACAGCGAGTTCTACTACGGCGAGGCCTACGGCCTGAAGGCCGGTTACTCCGCCGTGGACGGCTACTGCGCCATCGCGGCGGCCTCCTCCGGCGACATCGACGCCATCGCCGTCGTCATGGGCAGCGCCGACGGCTCCGAGCGGTTCAAGGACGCTATCGCCCTGCTGGACTGGGTATTCGACAACTACAGCTACCGCCCCATCCTCAGCGAGACCGAGGCCATCGACAACGTGGCCGTCACCCTGGGCACCACCGATTCCGTGGCTGTGCGCCCGGATGACAGCATCCGCCTGCTGCTGCCCAATGACCAGGACCTGGGCGACGTGCAGTACGTCACCACCTACTACCACGAGCAGGAGAACCGGGAGCTGATCGCGCCGGTGGAGATCGGCACGGTCCTGGGCGAGGTCGCCGTGTACATGAACGGCGAGATGCTGGGCACCGCCCACCTGGTGGCCACCGGCACGTCGGACATGTCCCGCCTGGAATACCTGCGCACCCAGGCCGAGCAGCTGCTCCAGTCCGAGGCGGTGTGTAAGCTGCTCAAGGCGCTGGTGATCATGTTCGCCGTGTACCTGCTGCTGGTGCTGTTCTACTGGTTCCAGCGGGTGCGCCACATGGTGAGCCTGCGCCGGGCCAAGCGGGCCCGTGCCAAGTCCCTGGCCCGGCAGGAGGTGGCCTGGCTGGACATCCCGGAGGAGGCGGAACAGGACGCGCCCGTCGACTACTTCCCGCCGGAGGAGTACGGGGACGGTGGTGAGCCCGCGCCGGCACCGCAGCCCGCCAAGGCCAAGCGGCCCAGGAAGATCAAGAAGCTGTCCCGCCGCCAGAAGGCCGAGGAACAGCCCGCCTATGACGACGGCTATGGCTACGATGAGGGCTATGACGGCGGTTACGACGACGGCGGCTACCACGATGGACCCCACGACCAGGCTCCGGCCGGCCAGGCCGCCCCGCCCGCGGACGGCGGCGACGGCTACGATGACGACGGCGGCCAGTACGTGGACGACGGCCAATATGTGGACGACGGCCAATATGTGGACGACGATACATGATACATAAATGAAACAGCGCCCCGCGCCGGTATCCGGCGCGGGGCGGTTCGTATGTATGATGATACCGGCGTCCAGCAGCGCCCGATCTGGCACGTTCATAATATACCAGCCGCTTTTCTGCGGCATTATCCGGCGTACAAGACGGGGCATTTATATGTGAGCGAGCTTGCCAGGGTGTGCGGCCTGAGCCGCACGACGGTCTACAAGTATCTATCTCTTTTGGAGCAATAAAAGACCGGGGCGCGGTATACGCCCCGGTTTCCCTGCATTACTGCGCCCAATATGCGCGGAATGCCGCGTCAAAGCCAGTAGCATCATCTATCGTGATGATATATTTGGTCAAAGAGTTGTCGCTTTCTGTGATCGCGAATCGGACCGTTCCGCCCTTTTTCAGCGCGTCCAGGATCGTTTGTGCATCGGAACCTCCCACAAGGATATCGCTGCTCTGTGCAGACATGTACCCGGACAGATAATCCTTGTTCCCGTCGTTATCCATGATGACGATATCATAATCCCGCCCGTGGCTGTACGGATTCTTTACACGTATATTCCCATACTCAAACAGCCGTATCTGAACAAAATCAGACGAGTCATAGGGTTCATAGAAAACGTACGCTTTCAAATCGGAATCTGTTGTGGCGCTATTGCTGAATGTCCCATAGAAAGCCGTGTCGTTCACGATATAGTACTCATCCGTGGGCAGATTGAACTCATCCACATAGGCTTTCAATATCCACGGGCCCATATCCTGTTCTTCTGGAGCTTCTTCGGCCTCCGGCAGTGTATATACAGTGGGCAGTTGAAGTTTTACGCCTTCAAAGACACCGTTGCCTCCTACGACGGTGCCGTCTTGCTTCAGCACAGCGGTGCGGTTATAATCATCGGCGAAGGCCACGCCCACAGCTCCATCGAGGGAACTTTCGTGGAGCCAGCCGTGGGCGTCCAATACGTGGTTATCTGCCGTGATACCAAATATAGCGTTACGGCCAAAGGCGCGGATGGCCACCACGTTGGACCAGCGGTTCATAGAAGCCAACTCGTTTTGGTCATCTTCATCTCCGCCGGCATAGACTACCGTGCCGTCTGCCTTCAAGCCCACTGTGCACCAGCAGTTGCCATCAATAGCCACGATGTCCGTCCAGCCGGAGACGTTACACTGTCCGTCATCATTCTCGCCAACGGCCACCACGGTGCCGTCACTGCGAAGACCCAAGGTATGCCAGGCGCCGACAGCAACATCCACGATGTCCGTCCAGTCCTCTACATTACACTGACCATTGTAATTAAATCCAGTTGCCACGACAGTGCCATCGGAACGAAGGCCCACCGCGTGCATATAGCCTGCCGCGATATCCACGATGTCCGTCCAATTACTCACATCGAATTCAGAACTGCCGCTGCCGCCGCCAGCCATGACAACGGTCCCGTCAGTTTTTAGACCCAAAGAAAATGAGCCGCCGCCAGCCACGGATATGATGTCCGTCCAATCGCCCACATCACATTGACCGAGGTCATCATCGTTGTTGTCTTTATTCTTGCCCATACCAGCAATAACAGTACCGTCTTCCTTCAGCCCAATAAAATGGCACATTCCCGCATCAAATGTTGTGACCCGGCCAAAGTTGTCGGCGGCGGTCTGTTCTTCTGCGGCTGCTGGCTCACCTGACGCAAACGCACCGCAGACACCGAAGGAGAGGACCATGACAATGGTCAGGACCAGAGAAATCGCCCGTTTCATTTTTCTTTCCTCCCAATAAAAAGTGCGCAGCCGAAGCCGCGCACCCGTAAAAACGCAGAGCTCCGATTGCTGCCACGCAAGTCTTTGACACACATACAGTGAATACAAAGTGGAGATACGTTTTTACCGAGAGATAAACGTATCCACTGTATGTGACATTATTAACTTGCGTGGCAAGGCCAGTATACCATGCCCAAGCCCCCATGACAAGCGCCGTTTGCCCATTCCCGCCAATCAAATCCCAGATCCTGCATAAAAACACCTCCGAATCATCGGAGGTGTTCATTGGTCTATGCAAAATAGTTTGTTGATATAACGGCTTCGCAGCGCGCCCGGTTTATAAATAATAATTTGTGAAAATCAGAATTTATTGAAATTTTACCAGATATCTATCGTACAAAGCCTTGTTTTAAGGGGCTTATATCATGCCATCTTATCCTTGCGCCGCAAGGTCAAACTGTCAGCTATCATTGCGATAAACTCCGAATTGGTCGGCTTCCCCTTAATGTTGGAGACGGTGTATCCAAAGAACTTCTGCAGCGTCTCCAGATCGCCCCGGTCCCACGCCACCTCGATGGCATGGCGGATGGCGCGCTCCACCCGGCTGGGGGTGGTGTCGAACTTCTTCGCGACGGCAGGGTACAGCACTTTCGTCACCGCGTTGATGGCGTCCATGTCGTTGACCGTGAGACAGATGGCTTCCCTCAGGTACTGATAGCCCTTGATGTGGGCGGGCACGCCGATCTCGTGGATGATATCGGTGACCACGGCCTCCAGGCTGGGCTCCCGGGGCGGCGGCGCGATGGCCACGCCCTGGGACAGGGGCCCCGCGCCCCGGCGGCGGCTCTGGGCCGCCTGGCGGATGCGGCTGAGCAGGGCGGGGATGTCGCAGGGCTTGGGCATGAAGTAGTGGGCCCCCAGCTCCGAGCAGGACGTGACCACCCGCTCATTGAAAAAACCGGATAAGACGATAGCAGCGGGAGCGTCCTCCCGCTGGGACAGGGCCGTGAGAAGGCCTAGGCCATCCAGGCGGGGCAGTATCAATTCCGTCAGCAGCACGTCCGGCTTCAGCGTCTCGGCCGCGGTCAGGGCCTCCTGCCCGTCCCCCGCGGTCCCGGCCACCGCCATGTCCTCCTCGGCGGCGATGACCTCGGCCAGCATACTGCGGAAATCCTCCCCCGGATCGGCGATCAGAACTCGCACAGTGTTCTCCATAAATGAATCCTCCCAGTAAAAAATTCACGGGCGACGCATTTTCTGTCTCTCTGCGAAGGTCCGTTGTATCAGCTTTTACAATTTACCATAATATTTTTACTATTGCAACTAAAAGCCGGAAAAATCAAAGGATTTTTTATTGACATAATGCAATAAAATTCGACAATATCTGACGGCCTTCGCCCTTGTCACGATGCGCTTTAAAGTGACAGCATGCAAAAATATCCATTTTTCATCCATTATTTCCCGGTTTCGACACGTCCCGCATCCGGCGGCGGACCCGGTTCAGGTGCCGCTCGAAGTGGCCCTCGTCCAAAAACGATGCCAGGGCGTACTGCTCCAGCACCGGCACGGAGCAGGAGTACATGCCCACATGCTCGTCGTACAGGGGCAGCAGCGATCCTGGCAGGATCATGTACCCCATGCGCATGGCGGGGGTAAGGCTCTTGGAAAAGGTGTTGATGTAGATGACCGCGCCCCGGGTGTCCATGGAGTACAGGGCCTCCAGGGGCTGGCCGGGCATGAAAAACTCGCTGTCGAAGTCGTCCTCCACGATATATCGCCCGGACCGGTCCGCCCAGCGCAGGTACTCGTACCGCTTGGGGGCCGTGGCCGTGGCGCCGGAGGGCCAGCTGTGGAAGGGGGTCACGTGCAGCACCTGGGCCTCCGAGGCCGCCAGGGCCCCGCTCAGGATGCCGTCCGGGCCCATGGGCAGCCGCTCCACGGCGGCCCCGGCGCCCCGGTACACCGCCTCGATCTGGCCGTAGGAGGGCCACTCGATGGCGTAGGTCCGCTCCCGGCCCAGCATCCGCACCACCGCCTCGTATAGCTGCTCCGCGCCGGAGCCCACCACGATCTGCTCCGGTTGGGCGTGCATGCCCCGGTACCGCAGCAGGTACCGGGCGATGGCGTTTCGCAGCACCGCGCAGCCCTTGTTTGGCGACCGGACCACAAGCCGCTGGCCCTGGTCGCTGATGACCCGCCGCAGGGTCTTGAACCACAGGGAGTAGGGGAAGTCCGCCTCCCCCGCCGGGGGGGCGTCCTCCTCCGGCAGCAGCCGCAATGGCTTCCGGCCCGCGGGGGGGCCAGGGGTCATGCCCTGGATGGGCCGGACGAAGTACCCGCTTCGCTCCCGGGCGTACACGTACCCCTCGTCCATGAGCAGGCCATAGGCCCCCTCCACCGTCACGGCACTGACGCCCAGATGCTCCGCCAGCGCCCGCTTGGAGGGCAGCTTCTCTCCCGGCGCGATGGCCCCGGACAGGATGTCCTCCTTTAAAAACTGATACAGCGCCTGATACTTCCGCTCCCCGGTCAGGCGTGAGAGATCGTAGGTCCTCATCTGATATGATAAAACTCCTTATAATTGAGATTTTTATGATACCAGACCGATCATACCGCATCCGGCCGCAAAAGGCAAGCCCGGGGCGTTCGCCCCGGGCTTGCCTTTTGCGATATGCTGCTGTCAGACTTGCCTTAAGTCGTTTTCGATGTCCCGGATCTTCTTTGCCGGGACGCCGCCCACGAGGCAGTTGTCAGGGACGTCCTTCGTCACCACCGCCCCGGCGGCGATCACCACGTTATTGCCGACGGTCACGCCGGGCAGGATGGTCACGTTCCCGCCGATCCATACGTCGTTCCCGATGGTGACGGGCTTCCCGATGCCCAGATGGTCCCGGCGGCCCTGGGGCGTCAGGGGGTGGTTCACCGTGGAGATCAGCGTGTTGGGGCCGATCATCACATAGTCCCCGATGTGCACCGGCATGATGTCC